>NZ_JARVKT010000037.1:0-64110 GCF_029809455.1 Micromonospora sp. DH14
GGCCCGGCGCGGCCCGGCGCGGCCCGGCCCGGCGCGGCCCGGCGCGGCCCGGCGCGGCCCGGCCCGGCGCGGCCCGGCGCGGCCCGGCCCAACCCATCCGGCTCGGCCGGGCGCGGAGCGGCCCGGCGGCATGATCGACTCGGTTTCATTGAAGTCGCGGTGTCCGAGGGCCATCAATAGCGCGGTATTCAGGAACGCGAGTGGATCTAGGCCGACCGCGCCGCACCCGGCGTCCGGCACGCCACCAACGACTGCCGACGCCCGGCGGGCGACCTCGCGCGAACGCCCCAGGGGTTGGGCGCGCTGATCAGGGTGCGCAGGAGGCGGCGGCGACCCCTTCGAGGTAGCCGCGGGCGCGTTCCGCCTTGGGATAGCGACCGACCAGCGCCCAGAACCGGGCGTTGTGGCTGGGCACGATGAGGTGCGCCAGCTCGTGGAGCAACACGTAGTCGATCACCCACTCGGGCATCTCCTGGACGCGGTGCGAGATGCGGATGCTGCGGTCGGCCGGGGTGCAGGAACCCCACCGGCCGTTCTGGTTGGTGACCCACCGGACGCTGGCCGGGACCGCTTTGGCCGGGTACTCGGCGAGATAGAGGTCGATGAGCCGGTTGGCGCGGGCCAGCAGCTCGGCGTCGGAGCGGGCAAGTCGCCCCTCGCGCGCGGCGAGTCGGGCGAGCATCCGGTCGACCCACTCGCTCTCCTCCGCGCGGGAGAACTGGTCGGGGATGAGGACGACCACTCGCTCACCGTCACGGTACGCGGACACCGTGCGTCGTCGACGCTGGCTGCGCCGCACCTCGACGACAGGCTTACGCGTCCCCGCCATCACTGGCCCGCGCAGCCTCGGCTACGTGTCACGAAGGAAAGCTAATGCCCACTGACCAGGGGTCCGCAAGAGTCAACCGCACGACACGCGCCCAGAAAATGGTGATTGGTCGCCAGGCGTCCCGAAAATTTCTTGACGGATGCGCCATCGCGCCATCTCGTCACCCTTCGTGAACGCCGATGACGCGGGTACGCGGCACGTCCCCACCGTAGGTGATCACGGTCCCGGATGCCCCTGCGGGGGCACTCGCACGGGTGGCTGTCAGGGTTTGGTCGGCGTGTCCCCGCCAAACTGACTTATCCGACCTATTTCGCCATGCACACTCTCGACGTCGACTTGCTCACAGTGTCGATGCACAGCTGACATGGAACTGCCCAGACCTGGGTAGGGTCCGCGAACCAGCGGTCACGAAGGTGGCCGCGGAGTGAGACCCAGCGCCGGCGCCCCGTGTGGCCCGCCGCCGGGCATCCCGCCGGAACGGCATTGACCGGCGGACGAGACGAGGAGGGCACCGTGGCCGACCAGGCCCAGACGACCTACAACGGTTACTGCGTGAAGTGCAAGGAGAAGCGGGACTTCGAGGGGCACGTCGAGGTCTCGAAGACCGGAATGAACATGGCCAAGGGCAAGTGTCCGGTATGCGGAACAACAGTGAACCGCATCCTGGGCAAGGCCAAGGTCTGACCCGAACGGGATGAACGGGGGGGGGGGGGGGGGGGGCCCCCCCCCACCCCCGTTGCCGATCGGCGGCTCGACGCCACCGGCGTTGGCGGCGGCCCTGTCGGGTGACTGACACCACGGCTGGCGGGCTGTGGAAAACCCACCAGATCCTGTGGATAGCGCTGGACAGCGGCCTGGCCGCCTGTGGACAACGATCGACCGAGCGCGAAGACGCGGTCACGATTCGTGACATGAGCCGCACCGCACTACCCCGCCCCACCCTGCTGCCCGGCCTCAACCGGCTCTGGCGGGACCGGCACACCCTCCAGCTCGGCGTCGGCCCCGGTCCGGCCGTCCTGCTGGAGTTGGCCAACCCCCGCGCGGCCCACCTGCTCGACCTGCTCGACGGCACCCGCAGCGAGCGCACCGTGCTGGCCGAGGCGACGACCGCCCAGGTCAGCGCCAGCGACGCGCGTACCCTGCTCGACGCGCTACGGGCCGCCGGCCTGTTGGTGCCCGCGCACAGTTTGCTCCCCCGCGACCTGACCGGCCCGGTCCGGGCCCGACTCGCGGCGGAGGCCGGCGCGCTGGCCCTGACCGCCTCCCGGCTCCCCGGCACCCCGGCTCAGGTCCTGCGTCGGCGGCGGGCGGCCCGCGTCCTGCTCACCGGTGCCGGGGCGCTCGGCGGGCCCCTGACGGTGACGCTGGCCCAGTCCGGGGTGGGCCAGGTGATTCCCCAGCTCACCGGCCCGGTACGCGCAGTCGACCTGATCGGCACGGGCATCCCCGCCACCGACCTGGGTCGCCCGCTGGCACCGGCGGTGCGGGCCGCCGTCGATCGCGTCGCGCCGGGCACCGGCACCCACCCGAGCCGCGCCGGTCGGGTCGACCTGGTGATCCAGCTCGGCATGGACCGGCCGCCCGCGCTGCTCGCCGCCGGTCTCGCCCAGCGGCGGCAGCCGCACCTGCTCGTCACACTCCGCGAGGGCGTACCGGTGATCGGGCCGTTGGTTCGCCCACCCGCCGGGCCCTGCCTGCACTGCGTCGAGCTGCACCGGGCCGACCGCGACCCGGACTGGCCGCGGCTCGCCGCTCAACTCGCTGCCGCCGACCCGGTGGCCGCCGCATCGACCGGCACCCTGCTCGCCGCCTGCGGGTACGCGCTGGCCGAGGCGCTGACGCAGCTGGACGGGGGCCAGCCGGAGACGCTTGGTGGTGCCATGGAGATCGCCGGTGCCGGCCGTTTCCGTCGTCGGGGTTGGCCGCCACACCCGGCGTGCGGGTGCTCGCAGGGTCGAGTGTCCGCACCAGCCCGGCCGCAGAGCAGCAGGGGGGCCCTCCGGTCGGTAACAATGACCGGGTGACCGACATCCCGCGCCGCGCCGTGTCCCGCACCGCCAAGCTCGCCGCCCTGCCGCTCGGCTTCGCCGGCCGGACCGTTCTCGGGATGGGAAAGCGCGTCACCGGGCTCGCCTCCGACGTGATCTCGGCGGAGATCCAACAGCGCACCGCCGAGCAGCTGTTCAGCGTTCTGGGTCAGCTCAAGGGTGGGGCGATGAAGTTCGGCCAGGCGCTGTCGGTCTTCGAGGCGGCGTTGCCGGAGGAGATCGCCGCGCCCTACCGGCAGGCGTTGACGAAGTTGCAGGAGGCCGCGCCGCCGCTACCGGCCGCCAGCGTGCACAAGGTGCTGGCCGAGCAGCTCGGCCCCGACTGGCGGGACCTGTTCGTCGAGTTCAACGACGTCCCGGCCGCCGCGGCGAGCATCGGCCAGGTGCACCGGGCGCGCTGGCGCGAGCCAGGATTCGACGCGGCGGGCGCACCGAACAGCCGCGACGTGGCGGTCAAGATCCAATATCCGGGGGCCGGCGACGCCCTGCTCGCCGACCTCAAGCAGCTCTCCCGACTGGGCGGGATGTTCCGGGCCATCCAGCCCGGCCTGGACGTCAAGCCGCTCCTGGCCGAGCTGCGCGAACGGATCACCGAGGAGTTGGACTACGAGCTGGAGGCCGAGTCGCAGCGCGCCTTCGCGGCCGCGTACGCCGACGACCCGGAGATCTACATCCCGGAGGTGGTCGACGCCTCGCCCCGGGTGCTGGTCACCGAGTGGGTGACGGGCACCCCGCTGGCCGACATCATCCGGGAGGGCACCGAGGAGGATCGGAACGAGGCCGGCCGGTTGATGGCCACCCTGCACCTCTCCGCGCCGCAGCGGGCCGGGCTGCTGCACGCCGACCCGCACCCGGGAAACTTCCGGCTGCTGCCCGACGGTCGGCTCGGCGTGATCGACTTTGGGGCGGTGGCCCGGATGCCGGAGGGCACTCCGGAGCCGATCGGTCGGATCGCCGCGATGGCGCTACGCGGCAACGCCGACGAGGTCGTGGCGGGGCTGCGGTCGGAGGGGTTCATCGGCTCGGCCGACGAGATCGACGCCGAGGGCGTGCTCGACTTCATCCGCCCCATGCTGGAGCCCATCGCGGCGGACGGCTTCCGGTTCACCCGAGCCTGGCTGCGGGCCGAGGCGGGTCGACTGGCCAGCCCCCGCTCCCCCACGTACCAGCTGAGCCGGCAGCTCAACCTGCCACCGTCGTACCTGCTGATCCACCGGGTGACGCTCGGGTCGATCGGGGTGCTCTGCCAGTTGGAGGCGAAGGCCCCCTACCGGAGCATCCTGGAGCGCTGGCTGCCCGGCTTCGCGCCGGTCGCCTGAGCAGGTCGAAGCCCGGTCGCCTGAGCAGGTCGAGGCTCGGTCGCCTGAGAACGTGAGGGGCTGAGAACGTGAGGGGCTGAGAACGTGAGGGGCTGAGAACGTGAGGGGCTGAGAACGTGAGGGGCGGAGAACGTGAGGAAGGGCGGGTGCCGGTCGGCACCCGCCCTTCTGAGTGGAGTGGTACTAGAGAACGCCCAGGTCGCGAGCCGCCTGATTGCGGCCGGTCATGGCGACGGTACGGGCGGATCGGGTTGCCTCAGTGCTCGTGGTGGTACGACCGGCCTGAGGCCGGCGCATTCGAGCCCTGGTCAACGCTTCGTTGAGTAGTTGCATCTCGAAGGCTCCACTCGGAATGTTCAACATCGTTTTCTCACTCACTGCCGGTGCGACACCGGCGTCGTTGGAACGGGTCGGGAACATGTCAGGCTGCCAGCCGGACCGCGCCACGCACCTCGGACAGCCCACTGGCTGCCAGGCGCGCCTCGGCCTCGACCCGAAGCGCGGCGTCACGGGCGACGTCCTCCTTACGCGGACGGCCACGGGGCCGCTTACGCGGGACAACCGCGCCACGCTCGAAGATCTCGCCGCCCCAGACGCCCCAGGGCTCCGCTCGCTCAACGGCTCCGGCCAGGCACTCGACGCGCAGCGGGCAGTCCCCGCAGAGCGACTTGGCCAGCTCGAGCTCGGTGGGCGAGTCGGAGAACCACAGGTCGGGGTCGAACTTCCGGCAGGGCAGGTTCGCCTCCATCTCGACGCTCATGTCGAGGGGGGCCAACGCCAGACTCATCTCCCGGTCACCTCTCTCTCACTTCGATCTCGTGGATCGCATTCCGACGTACTTACGGCGGGCAAAAAACTGAGGCCGCGGATCCCGGTAAGCGGGTTCCGCGGCCTCGAGGTGAGCCGGAGTCTGATGGTCAGACCGGTCTACCTCGAGGTGGAACGCCGCGGACATCCATGCGCTTCTTGACGTCATTGATGCCCATGCCCGTGAAGCCACTGGTCCCCTCGACTCCGACGGGCGCGACGGTCAGGGTCAGCTCGGCCTGAACCTGGTGCACCTGCGGAACCGACGGTCGTGCAGCCGTGAGGGCCACCCGGACAGCCGACAGCGGAGCGCAGACAGACGGCATCGCCGTCAGACGCTCATAGGTGAAGATCTTCACGGTGGCCACCTCCCTCACGTTCCTCGAATCGACTGGACCGCCCCCGTGAGCAGCCGGAATGGCGCCGCTCGCGTGGTGTGTCCTGAGGCTATTCCTCGCGCCGGGGCGAGGGCAAACGAATTTACGACGAGATTTCGAAAGTTTTCTCCGGGCAGACATCGTCCACCCCGGCGCCTGCCACGAGGGCCAGCACCGACTCCCCGTAGAGGCCCAGCTTGCGGGGGCCGATACCGGCGATGGCGATCAGCTCCTCCGACCGGGCCGGTCGCCGCTCGGCCAACGCGACGAGCGTCGCGTCGGTGAAGACCACGTACGCCGGGACCTTCTGCGCACCGGCCACCCGCTGCCGCCACTCGCGCAGCCGTTCGTGCAGCTCATCGTCTATGTCGGACGGGCAGGTGGGGCAGCGGCCGAGCTTTCGGTCCGGGCCGGCGAGCAGGGTGGCGCCGCAGATCCGGCAGGAGACGATCTGGGTACGCCGCCGCTCGGGACGGCGGGCCGGACCGGTGCCGCCGCTGGCCCGTTCGGTGCCGCCGGAGCGGTCCAGTTGGGGCAGGAACCGCGACGGCCGCCGGGCCCGTCCGCCCGGTGACCGCGCGGCCGCGTACGACAGCCAGAGCCACTCGCGTGCGCGGGTGATCCCAACGTAGAGCAGCCGGCGCTCCTCCTCGACCTGCTCGACGGTCTTCGCGTACGTGGTGGGCAGGGTGCCCTCGGCGAGACCGACCAGGAAGACCGCGTCCCACTCCAGGCCCTTCGCCGAGTGCAGGGACGCCAGCGTGACGCCGTCCACTGTCGGTACGTGCTGCTGGGCGGCCCGGCGGGCCAGCTCCTCGGTGAAGTCGGTGAGGGTGACCGGGCGTTCCACCGAGGCGGCCTCGCCGATCGGCACGACCTCGGGCGTCGCCGCGTACTCCTCGGCGAGCTGGACCAGCGCGGACAGCGCCTCCCACCGCTCACGGGCCGCACCGCCGGCCGGTGGGGTGTCCGGGGTCCAGCCGACGGCGGTGAGCGCCTCGACGACGGCTGCCGGCAACGGTGTCTCGCCCTGCGGCGACTCCAGCTCGGCGCGTCTGACGCCGCGCTCCGCCCTGAAGCCGCCGATCGACCGGGTGGCGGCACGCAGCGCGACCATCGCCTGGCGCACCTCGGCCCGTTCGAAGAACCGCTCCGCGCCCTGCACGACGTACGGCACCTCGGCCTCGGTGAGCGCCTTCTCGTACGCCTCGGACTGCGCGTTGACCCGGAACAGCACGGCGATCTCCTTCGCCGGTGTGCCCGCCTCGATCAGGGACCGGCAGCGCGCGGCCACCGCGTTCGCCTCCGCCGGCTCGTCGGTGAAGATCCGCAGATCCGGTTCGGGGCCCGGGGGGCGCTGCCCGCTCAGTTCCAGGCGCAGGCGCGCCTCGGTGCCCCGGGCCTGGGAGATCACCGCGTTGGCCAGCCCGACCACCTGCGGGGTGGAGCGGTAGTCGCGGACCAGCCGGACCACCGTGGCGTGGCGGTGCCGGCGCGGGAAGTCGACCAGGTACGCCGAGGTCGCCCCGGTGAACGAGTAGATCGTCTGGCTGGCGTCCCCGACCACCGTCAGATCGTCCCGGCCGCCGAGCCAGGCGTCCAGCAACCGCTGTTGGAGGGGGTTGACGTCCTGGTACTCGTCGACGACGAAGTGCCGGTACTGGCCACGGACCTGCTCACCGACGTCCGGGTGCTCCTCGATCCCCCACACCGCGGCCCGCAGCATGTCCTCGAAGTCGATCACGCCGTTCGAGCGCTTGAGCTGCTCGTACGCGGTGAACACGTCGGCCACCTTCGCCGGCTCGTGGGGCGTGTCGCGCAGCGCCCGGGCCGCGGCCACCACGTAGTCCGTCGGTTCGACGAGCGACGACTTCGCCCACTCGATCTCGCCGGCCAGGTCGCGGGCGGCGGCCCGGTCGGTACGCAGGCCGACCCGGGCGGCAGCGAGGGTGACCAGTCGCACCTTGCTGTCCAGCAGCTCGGGCATGGCGCGGCCGGCCAGCAGCCGGGGCGCGAAGTACCGCACCTGACGCAGCGCGGCGGCGTGGAACGTCCGCGCCTGGACGCCACCCACCCCGAGCACCGTGAGACGACTCCGCATCTCGGCGGCGGCGCGGGCGGTGAAGGTGACAGCGAGCACGTGCCGGGGGGAGATCTCCCCGGAGAGCGCCCGGTGGGCGATTCGGGAGGTGATCGCGCGGGTCTTGCCGGTGCCGGCGCCGGCAAGGATGCAGACCGGGCCGGCGGGTGCGGTCACCGCGGCGCGTTGCTCCGGGTCCAGCCCGGCGAGCACCTGTTCCGACGCTGAGTGAGCCACCACAACCAGGAATCATCTCAGCTCCTCCCAGCGTTGCAGCGAACAGCCTCGGCTTGATCGGCAAGCCGCGGCCGGAGGAGTTGGAGGATCCGACCATGTTGACGATGTATTCCACCCCCTGGTGCGGCTACTGCCACCGGCTGAAGTCGCAGCTCGACCGGGAGGGCATCGGTTACGAGGTGGTCGACATCGAGCAGGACCCGAAGGCCGCGGAGTTCGTGATGAGTGTCAACGGCGGTAACCAGACGGTGCCGACGCTGCGCTTCGCCGACGGCAGCGCGCTGACGAATCCCTCGATCACCCAGGTCAAGCAGCACCTGGAAACTCTCAACGCCTGATCTGCCGGTTCATTCTCGGCGCACGGCCGCCCCACCCGGGGCGGCCGTTCGTCGTGTCCGGGCACGGTCACGCTGGCGACGGTCGGGTGCCGCAAGTCCGGGTCGGTCGGTGTCCTCAACCGGTCGGCGGGGCGCCGGGAGCGCCGGGCGGGTGGGTGGCGTCGGTGCCGGTGCCCCGGGCGGCGCGCTCAGGTGGCGGCCCCGCCACAGGTAGCTGCCGGCGGCCAGGGTGGCCACCCCGACCAGCGCGAACAGCAGCCGGTAGTCCAGGAACCCGACCAGCAGGGCACCCGCCCCGATGGAGAACGCCTGCGGCCCGCTGACCACCGCCTGGGTGGCCGCGGCGACCCGACCGACCAGCGCGGGCGGGGTGCGGCGCTGGATCAGCGTGTGCAACCCCACCATCGTCAGCGGGAGCGAGACCCCGGCCAGCAGCACCGCCGCGAACCCGAGCCGCAGATCGGGGTACGCGAGCGCCAGCGCGGCCGGCGAGAAGAAGGCGACCCCGGCGGCGAGCGTGCCGACCTCGCCGAGCCGGCGGACCAGCGTCGGTGAGCAGAGTCCGCCGAGCAGACCACCAACGCCCTGCACGGTGACCAGCACACCCACGAACGCGGCATCCCGGTTCAGCCCCTGGTCCACGTAGGCGAAGATGAGCGACTCGCTGAAGCCCATCACCAGTGAGCCGAGCCCGTAGCCGAGCAGGGCCCGCCGCAGGGCCGGCTCGCCGGCCAGGTGCCGCAGGCCGGCGCCCAGCTCGGCCGGCCACCGCAGCCGTACGGCCGGCGGCACCTGTTGCGGGGCGGGCAGCGCGGTCACCACCGCCGCCGCGGTCAGAAATCCGACCATGCCGATTCCGGCCAGCGCCCAGCCGCCGAGCGCCGCGTAGAGGGCCGCGCCCACCAGCGGGCCGACCAGTCGTATCCCCTGGCGTACGGTCTGCAGCACGCCGTTCGCCTCGGCCAGCAGCTCGACCGGCACCAACTCGCGGATGAGCCCGCTGAGCGCCGCGCCGAGCGTGATGGACGAGAGTCCGTAGAGGGCGGCCACCAGGTAGACGACCCAGACGTCACCTGCGTCCTGGACGGTGAACAGCGGGGTGAGCAGGGCGGCGGTCACCACGTTCGCGGCGACGAAGAACGGTCGGCGCGGGTAGCGGTCCACGACCCAGCCGACCAGCGGTGCCAGCGTCATCGGCGCGATGACCGCGAAGATCGTGGCACCGGCCAACCCGTTCGAGCCAGTCAGATCCTTGACCCAGATGGCGAGTGCCAGCAGCAGGATCGACTCGGCGGTCATGCTAGCCAGCAGGCCGCCGAAGAGCAGACGGAAGTCGGGTCGGCGCAGGATCGTGCGCATGGGTCCCTCCGGCGGGATGGCGTGCCCGGGTGGGCGAGGTCGACGGCCGCGACCGCGGGTCCGTCGTCGTCCGGCATTCCCGTGGTCCGATTTTCGCAAGACACGCCCTCGCCGGAACCTCCGACACCGGTCGCGCCGTCCATACTGACCGTGGGGGGCGAATTTCATACAGTTACCGTCGCGTCTGCGGCGGTCGACGGGAAAGAGGACACTGTGCCTCCTGCCGCACCCAGCCCAATCCTGCGTCGTCGCCGGTTGGGCATCGAGCTGCGCCGCCTGCGTGAGGCCGCGGGTCTCACCGGCGATCAGGTCATCGAGCGTATCGGTTGGGCCTCCGCGTCCAAACTGTCCCGCCTGGAGAACGGCCGCAGCCGACCGGACCCGCAGGACGTCGGCGACCTGCTCGACCTCTACGGCGCCGACCAGGCGCTGCACGACGAGCTGCTGGGCATCACCAACGAGGCCGGTGACATGCGCGGCTGGTTGAAGAACTTCCCGGTGATGACGCAGCAGCAGCGCGGCTGGGCCGAGTTGGAGGCGGGCTGCGCGGAGATCTCCGAGTACAACCCGGTGCTGGTGCCGGGTCTGTTGCAAACCCCCGGGTACGCCCAGCTGCGGATCGTGTCGGCCCGCCAGGTGAACGCGGGCGCGGGCGAGCCGGAGCCCGGCGACGAGCCGGAGACCGAGGTGCAGGCGCGGCTGGCCCGCCAGTCGCTGCTCACCCGGGAGCCGCACGCTCCCCGCTACACCGCCGTCCTGGAGGAGGCCGCTCTCGGGCGCCGGGCCGGGCCGCCGGAGGTGCTGCACGAGCAGCTGCTCCAACTCTGCGAGCTGGCCCTGCTGCCGAACGTGACCCTGCACGTGCTGCTCCGGGACACCCAGATCGGCAGTTGGTTCCTTCCGCCGACCGCGTTCTCGGTCTATCGGTTCGCCGATCCCCTCGATCCGGAGACATTGGCCATCGAAGGTGGCTTCACCGACGTCATGTCGACCGAGGCAATCACGCTAAATCGCTATAAAGTGGTGTTCGAGTGGCTATGCACGGCGGCACTTAACGCCTCGGACACCCTCTCCTGGCTGATCGAGGCGGCGGGACGGCTGACCGAGGCGACGCCCCCATCCACAGTGGCGTTCGGGCCGGCAACGGCGCCGACCCAACGCCGCCAGGGTTCGGGGCGACTGACGGACCGGTGATCCACGGGGGACCTCCGTCGGAGCGTGCGGCACCACTCGTCCCATCGGATCGCTGCACATCAGGAGCAGAACCATGAACGACATCCGCAACACGCCGTCCGTCTCCGCCCACTCGTTGGCGGACGCCCCGTGGCGTACCAGCACCCGCAGCCAGACCTCCAACTGCGTGGAGGTCGCCCCGCTCGCCAACGGCCCGTCGGCGGTCGCCCTGCGCGACAGCAAGGACCGCGGCGGCCCGGTGCTGCTGTTCAACCGCGCGGGGTGGCTCGGTTTCATCACCGGCGCCAAGAAGGGCCAGTTCGATCTGAACTGACCCGGTGACCGGGTACGGGGCCGTCGGCGCAACGCCGGCGGCCCCGTCTCGTCGCACCCGCCGACCCGTCGCCCGGTGCCCCGCCAACCCTGCTGAGCAGCCATCGGCTGATCGGACGAGGCTCGAAACCGATAGGCGCGTTTCAGTTGCTGAGACGAACACGCGGCGTAACATGGCCCTCGGATACGTGGAACTTCCACACTGCTCATCCGTCGCGGTTCATCCGGAGACCCACATGCGGTTCCTGATCGTTCGCACCGACATCCGCGCCGTCGCCGACGGGGACATCGCCGCCGCCTGGGCGGACGGCCACCGACTTCGCGACGAGACGACGGCGCCCGAGCCGCGACGGCAGATCGTGCACGCCGAGGACCGGGACGCCGCACTCCTGTTGGCCCGCGCCCTGGCCACGGTCGGCGCGGTCCGCGCCGGCAAGCAGCGGGTCAAGGTCCTCCCGCTGAACGAGCCACGGCCCGCCTTCCGACAGAGACCGGGCCGCCTCGGCACCTGATACACAGGTCGTCCGTCGTGGTCGGACCGGCTCCCCCGCCGCGTTACCCGCACCCACCGACCACGACGGCCCGTGTTCCCGGCCCGTGACCGTCGCGGCAACGGCGGCCACGGGTCGGGACCGCGCTCAACGGTCGGCGTCCACCCAGCCGTCCAGCCAGCGGTGGATGAGGAACAGCGCGATCGACGACGGCGGCGGCAGGATCAGCCGGGCACCGTCGCCCACGTCCACCGTCTGCCCGGCCAACGCCGCCCCGATCTCCCTGCGGGAGAACCACCGGGCGTACGCGATCTCGGACGGGTCCACCCGCACCGGCTCCGTCGGGTTCGCGGTGGCAAGGAAGCCCAGCATCAGCGAGCCGGGGAACGGCCAGGCCTGGCTGCCCACGTACCCGATGCGCTCGACCCCGATGCCCACCTCCTCGCGGACCTCGCGCAACACGGCCGCCTCCGCCGACTCGCCCGGCTCGACGTAGCCGGCCAGGCAGGAGTAGCGGCGACCACCGGGGGTGCCCTGCCAGCCGGCGTTGTTGCCGAGCAGGCAGCGGCCGTCCGGGCCGTCCACCCCGTCGTGGACGAGCACGATCATCGCCGGGTCGGTACGCGGCCAGATCCGCCCGCCATTGCGGTCCACCCGGGACCAACCGGCCTCGTCCATCGCGGTCGGCGCCCCGGTGCTGGTCGAGTAACCGTGCCGGGTGTGCCAGTTGACGAGTGCCAGCGCGGTGGTGAAGATGCCGGCCTCCCGGTCGGCGAGCAGGTGACCCACCTCGCGGAGGTGGACCGCCCGGGTCCCCGGGATCTCCGGCAGCGGCGCGTCGACGGCGAAGACCGGCACCCCGTCCGGCTCGACCCCCAGGAACATCGCCGCCGACTCGGAGCCGGCGGGCACGTCACCCGCCCCGAACAGCACCAACGTCGGCGGCGACGTCTCGGTACGGGCCAGCGTCCGACCGTCGTCGGTCGAGTCGACGAGCAGCACCCGCGCGCGCAACCACGCCTCGGTCAACCACTGCGAGTCGCCCCGCCGGTGCGCCGCCCGATCCAGCGTGGACCGCGCCAACGGCGGCGCCGCCTCCCCGCTCACGCCTGTCGCTCGGTGTGGACAGCGGTCAGCGCGGCCAGCCCCGGGGTGATCCGCTGCGCGTCGCCGAGCACCACGATCGCCGCCCGAGCCGGCGCCAGGTACCGGGCCGCGGCCTGCGCCACGTCCTCGATGCTCGCCTTCGCCAACCTCGCCGCGTACTCGGCGAGGAAGTCCAGGCGCAGACCGTTGCCCGCGTACGCGCTGGTCAACGCGGCCAGCCCGGCCTGGGTGGACATGCCGAGCTGAAGGGTGCCCAGAGCGTACTGCCGGGCCTGCTCCAACTCCTCGGGCTTCGGTGGCAGCGACGCCAACCGGCCCAGCTCGTACGTCGTCTCCAGCAGCGCCGGACCGGTGACCTCGGTGGCCACGTCGGCGGCGGCGACCAGCACCGACCCGGCGACGGAGTGCTCGATCCCCGAGTGCGGGCCGTACGTGTAGCCCTTGTCCTCGCGGATGTTCTCCACCCACCGGGACGAGAAGTAGCCGCCGAAGATCAGGTTGGCCAGTTGCAGCGGGGCGTGGTCCGGGTCGGTGCGCGACACCGCCGGAAGCGCGATCCGCAGGGACGACTGCACCGAGCCCGGCCGGTCGACAAGCAGCAGCGGCCCCGGCTCCAGCGGTGGGGTCGCCGGCAGGTCGGCCGTACGCCCGGCACCCGACCAGCCGCCGAGTGCCCGCTCGGCGGCGTCCAGCGCCTTCTCCGGCTGCACGTCACCGACCACCACCAACTGCGCGCCGGTCGGATGCACCCGCTCCGAGTGCAGGGTGCGCAGGGCCGCCGGTCGGACGGCCCGGATCTGGTCGGGCTCGGGCGTCTGCGTCGCGTACGGGTGCCGGCCGTAGATCCGCTTGAGCAGCGCCTCCCGGGCCAGGTGCGCCGGTTGACTCTGCGCCACCTGGATCCGGTCGACCAGTCGGTCCCGTTCGGTGGCCACCTCGTCGCTGGGGTAGCTGGCGCCGGTCAGCACCTCGGCCAGCAGCTCCAGCATCCGGTCCAGACCGGTGACCAGCCCGGCGCCGGAGAGCATCAGCCGGTCCGGGTCGACGCCCGCGGAGAGCCCGCCGCCCACCTTCTGCAACTCGGCGGCGATCTGCACGCTGGACATCGACCCGGTGCCGGAGAGCATGGTCTGCGAGAGCATCGCGCCGCGGGCCAGGTGCACCCGACCGAACGGCACCCAGAGCCGCAGTTCGACCAGGGGCACGGCGGGCCGGCGTACCGCGATCACGGTGAGCCCGTTGGGCAGCGTCCGCTCGGCCTGCTTGGGCACCTTCAGCTTGCGGGTCGGACCGAGCGGGGGCAGCGTGCGCGGCGCGGCGGCCACAGTCCCGGTCATCGGGCACCTCCGGGGATGACTTCGATGGCGGCGCGACGCTCCGGGCGCAGGGTGGCCGCGGCGGCCCGGACCTGCTCCTCGGTGACCTCGCCGACCAGCCGGGGCAACTCGTTGAGCAGGCCCGGCTCGCCGCGTTGCTGCTCCAGCACGGCCATCCGCAGCGCCCGACCGAGCACCGCGTCGGTGTCCCGCAGCAGGTGGGTCGCCATCCGGGCCTGGGTGCGGGCCAGCTCGCCGTCGGTCAGCCCGTCGGTGGCCAGCCGGTCCAGCTCCTCGTCGATGGTGCGCAGCACCTTGTCCACGTCACCCCCGGGCGGCAGGTGCGCCTGCAACAGCAGCGCGGTGGGGTCGCGGACGTCGAACGGGTCGCCCATGAAACCGAGGTATCCGCCGAGGCTGGTCACCGTGCGGTCGCGCTGCACCAGCCGCTCGACCAGCCGGGACGCGTCGCCGTCGGTGAGCACCTCGGCCAGCACCACGTACGGCAGGTAGCCGGCGAAGTCGGTGACCGGGTCGGGCACCCGCCAGGCGCCGGCCACCGCCGGCAGCGGCGCCAGGGCGTCGGTGTACGAGGTGCGCCGCTCGGCGCTCAGGTCGGGCTCGG
The DNA here is from genome assembly GCF_029809455.1 of Micromonospora sp. DH14. Taxonomy (NCBI): domain Bacteria; kingdom Bacillati; phylum Actinomycetota; class Actinomycetes; order Micromonosporales; family Micromonosporaceae; genus Micromonospora; species Micromonospora sp. DH14. The sequence continues at coordinate 14,440 of NZ_JARVKT010000037.1, forward strand.
TGAAGTCGGGCCGTTGCGGTGCCGGCCGGGCCGGTACGTCGCCGAAGTGCCGGTTGACCAGCTCGGTCGCCTCGGCCACGTCGATGTCACCGCTGACGGCCAGCACGGCGTTGCCGCTGGCGTAGTAGCGGCGGAAGAAGTCAGCTGCGTCGGCGACGGTTGCCGACTCCAGGTCGTCGAAGGAGCCGTAGCCGTCGTGGGCGTTGGGGAAGGTGTCGAACATGACCGGCGGCAGGGTCAACCAGGGGAAACCGCCGTACGGCCGGTTGAGGACGTTGACCCGGATCTCCTCCTTGACCACGTCGACCTGGTTGCGCAGGTTCTCCTCGGTCAGCCGGGGGCCGCGCATCCGGTCCGCCTCCAGGAACAGCGCGCGTTCCAGCGCGTTGCTCGGCAGCGTCTCGAAGTAGTCGGTGTAGTCCAGGTGGGTGGAGCCGTTGAAGGTGCCGCCCGCGCCCTGCACGTGCCGGAAGTGAGCCAGCTTCTCCAGGTTTTCCGAGCCCTGGAACATCAGGTGCTCGAAGAGGTGGGCGAAGCCGGTGCGCCCCTCGGGCTCGGAGCGGATGCCGACGTCGTAGACCACCGCCACCCCGATCACCGGGGCACTGCGATCGGGGGTGAGCACCACCCGCAGGCCGTTGTCGAGGGTGAACCGCTCGACCGGATACTTCGTCGCTGGAATTCTGGATCTCCGCGCCGCCACGGAGTCGACCCTAGCGCGTCGACACGGTCGCCACCCGCGACCTTCCCGGAGCCGCCGGGACGGGGGCGGTCACCAGGGTCAGCACCTCGTTGGCGACCCGTTCGGCCTCCTCGCGGTGCGGCCGAGCCCATCCGACGTAACCGGGCCTTTGCGGCGGCGATCCGCTCCGGGCTCGTCCCGGCCGGCAGCCGGTCGCTCCCCGCCCACGCTTCCCCGCTTATCACAGCAAGCTGGTAGGAAATACCGACATAACTGAGACGCGCCATCCCGCCATGTGGATGGGTCTTGACGCTGACCACGGCCTGGCCCACTCTTCCTACCAACTAAGTAGGAATACTGCGGATTGGATGGACGATGAGACGGCTCCCCCTGCGCCGGACGGTCACGCTGATGACCCTCGCCGCCCTCGGCGCGGCGACCCTGGGCAGCACCGCCGGGTGCGGCGACGACAGCGAGGGCGCGGGCGGCAGCTCCGGCCCGGTGACGCTGCGCCTCGGTTACTTCCCCAACATCACCCACGCGCCAGCGGTCGTCGGCGTGGAGAAGGGCATCTTCGCGGAGAAGCTCGGCACCGACGTCAAGCTGGACCCGAAGACCTTCAACGCCGGCCCGGCCGCCATCGAGGCGGTCTTCTCCGGCGCGCTGGACGCCACCTACATCGGTCCGAACCCGACGGTGAACGCTTTCTCCAAGTCCAAGGGCGAGGCCGTCCGGGTCATCTCCGGCGCGGCGTCCGGCGGCGTGGCGCTGGTGGTCAAGCCCGGCATCACGGACGCGCAGGGCCTGAAGGGCAAGAAGATCGCCACCCCGCAGCTGGGCAACACCCAGGACGTGGCGATCCGCTACTGGCTCAAGCAGCAGGGCCTCACCACCACCAAGGAGGGTGGCGGTGACGTCAAGATCGTGCCGCAGGAGAACGCCCAGACCATCGAGACGTTCAACAGTGGCGCGATCGACGGGGCCTGGGTGCCCGAGCCGTTCGTCTCCCGCCTGGTCAACGCCGGCGGCACGGTGCTGGTCGACGAGCGCGACCTGTGGCCGGACAAGAAGTTCGTCATCACCAACCTGCTGGTGAGCACGAAGTTCCTCAAGGCGCACCCGGACGTGGTGCAGAAGCTGGTCGACGGCCAGGTAGCCGCCAACGAGTTCGTCAACACCAAGCCGGAGGAGGCGCAGCAGGCCATCTCCGACGCGATCGGCAAGATCACCGGCAAGCCGCTGGACCTGAAGCTGATCAAGCAGGCGTGGCCGACGTTGGAGTTCACCAACGACCCGATCCCGTCCTCCCTCAAGGCCGGGCTCGACCACGCCGTCGACGTGCAGCTGACCGAGCCGGTTGACCTCAAGGGCCTGTACGACCTGAAGTACCTCAACAACGCGCTGAAGGCCGCCGGCAAGCCCGAGGTCGTCCAGCCATGACGTCGACCACGACGACGCCGGAGAGCGCGACCACAGCGGTCGCGCTCTCCGGCGTGACCAAGGTGTACGGACGCGGGGCGAGCGCCGTCCTGGCCCTGGACGGTGTGTCACTGGACGTCGCGCCCGGCGAGTTCGTCTGCCTGGTCGGCGCGTCCGGCTGCGGCAAGAGCACCCTGCTCAACCTGGTGGCCGGGCTGGACCGGGTCAGCGGTGGCCAGATCACCCTGGCCGGCGACGTCAACCCGGGCCTGATGTTCCAGGAACCGGCGCTCTTTCCGTGGCTGACCGTCGACGCCAACGTGGAGGTCCCCCTCAAGCTGCGCCGGCTCCCCCGGGCCCAACGCCGCGAGCGGGTCGCCGAACTGCTGCGGACGGTGCACCTGGGCGACTTCGGCCGCAAGCGCCCGCACGAGCTCTCCGGCGGGATGCGGCAACGGGTCGCGCTGGCCCGCACGTTGGCCCTGGACACCCCGGTGTTGCTGATGGACGAGCCGTTCGGCGCGCTGGACGCGATGACCCGGGACATCCTGCACGACGAGCTGGAACGGATCTGGTCCGAGCGCCAACTCTCGGTGCTCTTCGTGACGCACAACGTCCGCGAGGCGGCCCGACTGGCCGACCGGATCATCCTGCTCTCCAGCCGACCCGGCCGGATCATCTACTCCACCGAGGTGACCATCCCGCGTCCCCGTCGGATCGACTCCCCCGAGGTCGCGGCCATCGCCGCCGAGGTCACCGAGCGGCTCCGTACGGAGGTGGGCCGCCATGGCCAGTGACACCCTCACCAGTTCGGCGCGTACCGACGCCGAGATCACCGGCCTGGACGCGCTGGAGATCGCCGGTCGGGACAAGGACGTCTCCCGGGGCGCCCGCCTCTGGGCGGCCACCTGGCCCAAGCTCGCCGCGCTGGCCATCGCCATCGCCGCCTGGCAACTCGTGGTCCTCTCGGGCTGGAAGCCGCCGTACTCGCTGCCCGGCCCGCTGGAGGTCGGCCGCGAGCTGATGGCCCAGGCCCAGGGCCCGCAGCTCTGGGACGGCCTGGTCACCACGTTGCGCCGGGCCGCCCTCGGGTACGTCTTCTCGGTCGCCGTCGGCCTGCTGCTCGGCCTCGCGGTGGCCCGGTCCACCGTGCTGCGCGCCGCCATCGGCTCGATGATCACCGCGTTGCAGACCATGCCGTCGATCGCCTGGTTCCCGCTGGCCATCCTGCTCTTCGAGCTGAGCGAGAAGGCGATCTTCTTCGTGGTGGTGCTCGGAGCGGCACCGTCCATCGCCAACGGGGTGATCTCCGGAGTGGACTACGTGCCGCCGCTGCTGCTGCGCGCCGGCCGCAACCTGGGCGCCCGTGGGCTCAACCTCTACCGGTACGTCATCGCACCGGCCGCCCTGCCGGCGATCGTCGCCGGGCTCAAGCAGGGCTGGGCGTTCTCCTGGCGCAGCCTGATGGCCGGTGAGCTGCTCGTGGTCGGCATCTCGCAGACTTCACTCGGCGCCCAGCTCACCTACTCCCGCGAACTGTCCGACGCGCCCTGGCTGCTCTCCACGATGATCGTCATCCTGGTCGTCGGCCTGGTCGTGGACGCCGCGTTCGGCGCTGCGGACAAGGCGATCCGGCGTCGCTGGGGCGTACTGGACCAGGCTGGTCAGTGACGTGTTCGTCTCCGCGCGCAGCGACTACGCGCTCCGGGCGATGCTCGCCGTCGCCGCCGCCGGTGGTGGCGACGGCGACGGCGACAGGGCCGGCGAGTTGGTGAAGGCTGCCAGCCTGGCCGAGGTGCAGGGCATCCCGCTCAGCTTCCTGCAGGGCATCCTGCTCGACCTGCGCCGGGCCGGTCTGCTGCACAGCCACCGCGGTGCCGACGGCGGGTACGCGCTGACCCGCCCGCCGGAGGAGATCACCGTCGGGGACGTGCTGCGCGCGGTCGGCGGTTCGCTCACCACGGTGCGCGGCCTGCCGGCCGAGCGGGCCGACTATCACGGAGTGGCAGCGGGGCTCACCGACGTCTGGCTGGCGGTGCACGGGGCGATCGCCACCGTCGTCGACAGCACCACCCTCGCCAACCTGCTCACCCACGCCCCCACAACGTCCTGAGCGGCGACGGTGATGTGGTCGGGCCGGTGCCCCGCCGACCCGACCACACCTCGCACCGATCCTGACCGGGCCTGCCCCTCCGCCGGCACCGGTAGGCCGGTCGCTGCTCAGCCCACGTGTGCGTCCGCCGGGCCGGAGCCCGGGCCGCCAGGACTGTGCAGCTCCACCAGACCGGCGGGAGCATTGCCCGCCGGGGTGGCATGCCAGGGCGCGAAGGCCGCGACCATGGCGAGCAACAACCCGGCGAGCGCGACCGCGACCACCAGGATCAGTTCACGCAGTGCGCCCGAGCCGGCTTCGCCCGCCATGGTCACCCCTCCCGTGTCGGGCCCCCCGCCCGACTTCCCCCGTCCGTCAGCCTCGACCACCACCGGCCGGGGCGCAGTCGGCCAGCCGACCCAGCGGAGGCTGATTACCGACTCAGCCGAACGGGTGACCGCGCCCTCATCACGAGGCGGCTGGAACGGCCGACGATGGGCGGGAACGACACCGACCCGCCCAGCCGAAGCGGGACGGGTCGGTCGACGAGCGGAAGATCAGACGGTACGGGGGCGACGCGGGCGCCGGGAGCGTCCCGACGCGCGGTGCGCCGGCCGGGCGCCGCCGTCGGAGGCCGAGCCACCGGAGGTACGCGTCCGAGCGGCGGGCGCCGGCGGCGCGACGATGGTCACCGGCACGCCGGACGGCTCACGGGCACCGGTCACCCGGGCCAACGCCGCGTCACCCGGGCGCACCTGGACCGACTCCGGTCGGATGCCGGCGGTGGCCATCAGCCGGGACACGTCCCGGCGCTGCTCCGGCAGGACCAGGGTGACCACGGAACCGGACTCGCCGGCCCGGGCGGTACGGCCGCCCCGGTGCAGGTAGTCCTTCGCCTCGGTCGGCGGGTCCACGTTGACCACCATGTCCAGGCCATCCACGTGGATGCCACGGGCCGCCACGTCGGTGGCGACCAGGGCGGTCACCTGACCGTTGCGGAACTGCTCCAGGATCCGGGTGCGCTGCGGCTGGGACTTGCCGCCGTGCAGCGCGGCAGCGCGTACGCCCTTGGAGAGCAGCTGACGGGCCAGCCGGTCGGCGCGGTGCTTGGTGCCCATGAACAGGATGGTGCGGCCCTCGCGGGCGGCGATCCGGGTCAACGCGTCGGGCTTGTCAGCGGCGTCGACGTGCAACACGTGGTGGGTCATCGCGGTGACGGTCGCGGTGCCCGGGTCGACCGAGTGGGTGACCGGGTTGCTCAGGAAGCGGCGGACCAGCCGGTCCACGCCGCCGTCCAGGGTCGCGGAGAAAAGCATCCGCTGCCCCTGCGGCGCGACCTGCTCCAGCAGCTTGGTGACCTGCGGCAGGAAACCCATGTCGGCCATCTGGTCGGCCTCGTCGAGCACGGTGATCTCGACCTGGTCGAGCCGGGCGTCGCCACGGTTGATCAGGTCGTGCAGCCGGCCGGGGGTGGCGACGACCACCTCGGCACCGGCGCGCAGCGCGTCCGCCTGCCGTTGCAGCGACAGCCCGCCGACGACGGTGGCGCAGCGCAGCCCGACGGCGCGGGCGTACGGGGCCAGGGCGGTGGTGACCTGCTGGGCCAGTTCGCGGGTCGGCACCAGCACCAGGGCCAGCGGGCGACCCGGCCGGGCCTTACGGCCGGCGGTGCGCGACAGCAGTGGAAGCCCGAAGGCGAGGGTCTTGCCGGAGCCGGTACGGCCCCGGCCCAGCACGTCCCGGCCGGCGAGCGAGTCGGGCAGCGTCGCCGACTGGATCGGGAACGGCTCGGTGATGCCCTGCGCGGTCAGCGCGCTGAGCAGCGCCGGCGCCAGACCGGTATGGGCGAAAGACGGAATAACTGTGGTCATGCGGAAGCCTTCCTCGACGCGGCACGTGTCGAGGGAGGGCGCCGAAGTCGGCGCTGTCAACCGGCGGAAAGAGACCGCCAGGACTCACAAGCACGAACCGAAGGGAGTACAGGCCGGCCCGCCGCCGGGCCGCCGCCTGCGGACGCAGGCGACGGCGGGGCGGGCCGGTCCCGTCACCGTCACACCCGGAGGGCGCGACAGGTAATGCTGACCGATCCGAAGATCAGAGCGGGCGGATGTTCTCCGCCTGCGGGCCCTTCTGGCCCTGGGTCACCTCGAACTCGACCCGCTGGTTCTCGTCCAGGCTCCGGTAGCCGGAGGACTGGATCGCCGAGAAGTGGGCGAAGACGTCAGCGCCGCCGCCGTCCGGGGTGATGAAGCCGAAGCCCTTGTCAGCGTTGAACCACTTCACGGTGCCAATAGCCATGTGTTTCGTCTCCTTGACGGAACGTCGGACGCGCACTTGTTGCGCGCCCGAAGAGGAGCGCTCCGCGCGGGGATGCGCGAATCGCCTGTCGCTTCTGGTCGCCCCGCCCGGAGAACTCCGGACACAACAAAGAGCGCCTGGGGCCACAATCCCGCCAGGCGCACACAGAGTCTCTGGTAACCAAAACTGCAACCCGGTCAACCTACCACGGTTTTCCCCGCAGTGGTCAATGTTGGGCAGAATCCTCGGGCAACTGGGCGATCATGGCCGTGAGGCCCGCCACATCCAGCAGGTCGGCGGGTCGTACGGTCACCCCGTGCCGGACGTAGTGGAACGCCGCGCCCACCCGCTCGACCGGCACACCGGCCAGCTCCGCCCAGGCCAGCCGGTACACGGCCAGCTGCACGGCGGCCACCTCAGCCGCCGGCCCGGTGGGCTGCGCGCCGGTCTTCCAGTCGACAACGTCGAACCGGCCACCCGGCCGGGCGAAGACCGCGTCCATCCGGCCCCGTACCACCACCCCGGCGATCACCGTGGCGAACGGCACCTCCACCTCCACCGGTGACCGGTCGGCCCACTCGCTGGCCAGGAAGCGCTCCTGAAGCTCGACGAGCGCCTCGTCGGGAGCGGCGTCGGCGTCGGCGGCGCCGGGCAGCTCGTCCAGGTCCAACAGGCGGTCCGCGCCGAAGCGCTGCTCCAACCAGGCGTGGAAGGCGGTGCCCCGACGCGCGTACGGGTTGGGCTCGGTCGGCACCGGCCGGCGCAGCGTACGCGCCAGCGCCGCCGGATCGCGCCGCAACGCGACGAGCTGGGTGACGCTCAGCGCCCCGGGCAGCGCCACCTCGATCGCACCGGAGAGCCGGGTCAGCTCGGCACGCTCGGCCAGCAGCAGGTCCGCCTCACGCTGCCAGCGCGCCACCTCCGGGTCCACCTCCGGCTCGGCCGCCTCGACAGTCGAACCGGACGGCGTCACCGAGCCGGCCGCCGCCACCGACCCGGCGGGCACCGGGCCACTCGACCCGACCGGCCCGGGGAGCACCGACCCGACCGGCCCGGGGAGCACCGGCCCGACCGGTCCCGGGAGCGCCGGCCCGACCGGTCCCGGGAGCGCCGCCGCCGGACCGTCGGCCATCAGGCGACGCACCAGCCCGGCCGCCTCGGCCAGCGCCGGCCGGCGACCACCCAACGGGTCGGCCGGCCACTCCGCGCGGAGCACCACCTCGGCCGTGGGGTTCGTCGCGTCCGGGGTCGGCTCCGGTGCCCACACGTCGATCAGGTGCCCCGGCCCACCGTCGAGGCAGGCGTCGTACACCTCACGCAGGAAGACCGACGGACCTCGCGGTCGCTTCGTACCCTCCCCCCACCAGTAACCGGAGCAGAGCAGCAGCCGGCGCGGCCGGGTCACCGCCACGTACGTCAGCCGCCGTTCCTCCCGCTCGTCGTGGGCCCGCCAGGCGTCGGTGAAGTCGGTCACCGCCCGCGCCACGGCCCGCTGGTCGCCCGCCTCGTCGAGCGCCAACTCGGGCAGCCCGTCGGCGTCACCGCGCAGCGGGAACGGCAGCACGCCCAGCCCGCCCAACCAGTGGTCGGAGTTGCGGACCGGCCCCGGCCACAGCCCGCGACTGAGCCCGGCCACCGCCACCACGTCCCACTCCAGACCCTTGGCGGCGTGTGCGGTGACCACCTGCACCGCGCCCTCCACCACCTCGACCTCGCCCGGCGCCAGACCACGCTCCTCGTCCTCGGCGGCGGCCAGATAGGACAGGAAGCCGGACAGGGTGGCGCCGGGCGTCTCCCCGCTGAACCGGGCCGCCACGTCGCCGAGCGCGTCCAGGTGCCCCCGGGCCAGGCCCGCGTCGCCGGCGCCGTCACGGCCGGCCCGCACCGCGACCTCCACGTCCAGGCCGATAGTCCGCTCGATGTCCGCGATCAGGTCCGGCAGCGCCTGGTCCAGTCGGTAGCGCAGCAGCGCCAACTCCCGGCCGTACGCGCGCAGCCGCGCGAAACCCTCCGCCGAGTACGCCTGCGCCGGCCCGAGGTCGGCCAGCGCCTCCACCAGGGTCGCCTCGTCCAACAGGTCGGGGCTGATCTCCGCGCCGTCGTCGGCGGCCACCTGCCGCCGGGCTTTCGCGATGGCCCGGGCCCGCCGGTGCAGCGCCACCAGGTCACGCGGCCCGATCCGCCAACGGGCACCGGTGAGCAGCCGCAACAGCGCGGCCCCGTCGGTCGGGTCAGCCAGCACCCGCAACGTGCAGACCACGTCGCGCACCTCGGGAGTGTCCAGCAGGCCGCCCAGCCCCACCACCTCGACCGGCAGACCACGCTCGCGCAACGCCGACTCGATCGCCGGGATCTGGCTGCGTACCCGAACCAGCACGGCGGTCGTCGGGCGCCGCGCCACCGGGATGTGCTCCGGGGCCACGCCCGGCATCCCGGCCGCCCCACGCCACGCGGCCAGCACGCTGTCGGCGATCCAGTCGGCCTCGTCGGCGTACGTGGGCAGCATCGCGCAGTGCACGGTGCCCCCGGCCGCACCACCCGGGCTGCGGTGCGGGATCGGGTCCCGGACGGTCAACGCCGAGCGCAGCTCCGGCACCCGGGCACCCGCCGCCCGCAGCGGGGTGGAGAGCGCGTTCGCCACCCGGAGGATCTCCGGACGGTTGCGCCAACTCGTGGTGAGCCCCAGCGCCGGGGCCGGCTCACCGTCGGCGCGGGCGAACTCGGTCGGGAACCGGTCCAGGGTGCCCGCGCTGGCCCCCCGCCAGCCGTAGATCGACTGGCACGGGTCGCCCACCGCGGTCACCGGGTGCCCCCCACCGAACAGCGCGTTGAGCAACACCACCTGGGCGTGGCTGGTGTCCTGGTACTCGTCGAGCAACACCACCCGGAACCGGTCCCGCTCGATCGCGCCGACCGCCGGGTGGTCCCGGGCCACCCGCGCCGCCCGGGCGAGCTGGTCGGCGAAGTCCATCGCCTCGAAGTCCACCTTGCGCCGGGCGTACGCCCGCACCAACGGCAGCAGCCGCAAGCGGGTCTGCTGCAGGGTGAGCGCCTTGCGCACGTCGGCGTACACCCGACCCGGCCGGGACTGCACCTCGGCGAAGAACCGACCGGTCCAGGCCGCCAACTCGTCCGGCGCGACCAGGTGCTCGTCCAACTCCCCGGCGAGCGCCAGCACCGCGTCGGTGATGGTGCTCGGCATCCGGTCCACCTCGGACATGTCGCCGTCGTAGTTGCGCACCAGCAGGTCCACCAACTGCCAACGGGACGCTTCGGTGAGCAGCCGGGTGGACGGCTCGTAGCCGGCCCGCAGCCCGTGCTCGGTGACGATCCGCCCCGCGTACGAGTGGTAGGTGGAGACGGTGGGCTCACCGGCGAGCGGATCGTCCAACGGGTCCCGCCCCTGCCGACCGACGCGGCGGATCAGCTGGTCGAGCCGGGTCCGTACCCGATGGGCCAACTCGCCGGCCGCCTTGCGGGTGAAGGTCAGCCCGAGGATCTGCTCCGGCCGCACGTACGAGTTGGCCACCAGCCAGACCACCCGCGCGGCCATCGTCTCGGTCTTGCCCGACCCGGCACCGGCGACCACCAGCAGCGGCTCCACCGGAGCGGCGATGATCGCGGCCTGCTCCCGGGTGGGCGCCGGCAACCGCAGCAGCTTGGCCAGCTCCACCGGCGTGTACCGGGGGCCGGAGTCCGCGAGCCGCGGCGTCGGCGCGGGACCCGCGCCGAACAGGGTGGGCTGACTCACGGTGTCGTCACAGGCTGCAACACCGGCTCACTCCTCGCCCTCACGGTGCCGTCTTGGTTCGTGACTGCGGGGCTCGCAACACCGGCTCACTCCTCGCCCTCACTGGTGCGCCGGACGATGGGCGGCTCGACGACCTGGCGCCCCTGCCCGGAGACCGGGCAGCTGGTGCGCACCGGGCAGACCCGGCACTTCGAGTTGGCCACCGCCGCGAACGTGGCGGCTGCCATCGTATCGGCGGTTCGCCGGACCAGCGCGGTCGCCCAACCCGCCGCCGGCCCCTCGCTGGCCGCCGGTTGGTTCTGCTCCCTGGCGTCCTTGGCGGTGGTCCCCAGCTGCACCAGCGCGGCACCGCCGGACTCGTCACCGAACTCGGCGAACGCCCCCGCCTCCACCGCCGCCTGGTAGGCGCCAAGCTGCGGGTGCTCCGCCAGGTCGGCGCCGGTGACAGCGGTGGACTTGCCGGTCTTCAGGTCGATCACCACCAGCCGACCGGCCTCGTCGACCTCCAGCCGGTCGACCCGACCGGTCAGCTCGACGGGCCGGTGGGGATCGTCCAGGCGGACGGCGAACTCGTGCTCGATAGCGAGCAACCGACGCGGGTTGGTGGCCAGCCAGCGCAGCAGCTTGTCGACCATCGCCTCGGCGCGTTCCCGCTCCGGCCCGGCCATCCACCGGGCCGCCAGCTCGATCGCGTCGAACCGGGCGGCCACGTAGTCGAGCAGCGCGCCCCGGTCGGCACTGGCGTCCTCGGCGAGCATCGCGGCAGCGTGCACCAGGTTGCCCACCCCCTGCGCGGTGCTGGTCGGCCCGCTGCCGCCGTGCCGTTCCAACAGCCAGCGCAGGCTGCACCGCAGCGCGCTCTCCATGGCCGACGGGGTGACCCGCACCGGGTCGCCGTCGTCGACGAGCGGCCGGTCGTCGGAGAGCGCCCGCAACCCCCACCAGTCGTCGGGGTGCGCACCGGGCACTCCGGCGACGGCGAGCCGGGCCAGTTCGGCCGCCGCGGCGCGCCGCCGGGTCGCCGGGGCGGCCGGGTCGGTGATGGCGGTACGGAGTTCCGCCACCAATGCCGGCAGGGTCAGCGCCCGGGGTGGACGGGTCACCGGCAACGCCCCGGGCAGGTCCGGCTCGCCGTCGCCCGGCACACCGTCGTCAAGGGGCAGCCGCTCACCATGGGTGCCGCCGTCGCCGGAGCGAGCACCGTCGCCGTCGGGCCCGTGCGGACCGGAGGGCGTGCCACCGGAAGGGCCCTCGCGCCGCGGACCGGTGCGCGGGCCGGGCGGCGCGGTCGGGTCGGCCGGGCCGGCGCCGTTCGGCGGTCGAGGCGGCGTGGCGGGGATCAGCTCGTGCAGGAACCGGCTCGGCTGCTCCTCGTGATCGTCACCGCCGACGGCCGCCGACGCCACCGCGCTGACCAGCAACCGGTGCCGGGCCCGGCTGACGGCGACGTGGAAGAGCCGACGCTCCTCGTCCAGCAACGCCGAGGTCTGACCCACCACGTTCGCCGCTCTCGCGCCGTCGACCGACCGGCCGGCCAGCACGTCGACCAGCCGCTCGGAGCCGAGCAGGCTGCCGCGCAGCCGCAGGTCCGGCCAGATGCCCTCCTGCACGCCGGCCACCGCGACCAGGTCCCATTCCAGGCCCTTCGCCGCGTGCGCGGTGAGCAGGCGTACCGCCGCACCCCGGTCGGCGGTCGGCGCGATGGTGTCGGCCGGCAGATCCTGGGCGAGCACGTGATCGAGGAACACCTCGGTACGGGCGCCGGGCAGCCGGTCGGTGAACCGGGCCGCCGCGTCGAAGAGGACCAGCACGGCGTCCAGGTCACGGTCGGCCGCCTCGGCCCGCCGTCGCCGGGCCAGGTCACCCTCGCCGGCCTCCGGGCGGCCCTGGTTGATCGCGCCGGCCCAGCGTTCGGCGAGACCGCTGGCGTGCCAGACGGCCCAGAGCACGTCCTCGGCTGTCGAACCCGGCCGATCGGCGGCCTCGCGTGCGATGGCCAGCAGCCCGGCCACCGCCTGCGCCGGTTCCGCCCAGCGACGGTCGATGCCGGCCAACTCCTCCGGATCGCGCAACGCCTCGACGATCAGCTCACCGGAGGGGCGTCGGTCACCGGCAGCCAGCGCGAGCGCCCGCAGGCCCTGCCGCAGTCGCCGCTCGGCCAGCGGGTCCGCCCCGCCCAGCGGCGAGTGCAGCAGCGCGACAGCCGACTCCTCGTCGAGGCGTTCCGGCTCCAGTGCGCACCGCAGCAGGAGCAGCAGCGGCGCGACCGCCGGTTGCAGGTGCAGGGGCAGGTCCTCACCGTGCACCACTGTGGGCACCCCGGCCGCGTGCAACGCCCGTCGCAGGGTGGGCAGCTGCAACGCGGTGGACCGCACCAGCACCGCCATCCGGGACCAGGGCACGCCGTCGAGCAGGTGCGCCGAGCGCAGCGCGTGGGCCAACCAGGCGGCCTCGCTGGTCGCCGAGCGGAACGTGTGCACCTCGACCACACCGGGCGGCGCGTCCGGCAGCGGGTGCAGCCGGCGGTGCGCGGCCGGACCCCGCAGCCGGCGGCCCAGCCGGGCGATCGCCGCGAGCAGACCCGGCCCGGCCCGGTACGACGTGGTCAGCAGCACCTGCGCGGCGGGCGCACCGGAGGCCGTCCGGAACCGGTGCGTGAACGTCGTCACCCCGGCCGGGTCGGCGCCCCGGAAGGCGTACGTGGACGAGTCGGGGTCGGCGAACGCGACAAGCGACTTGCCGCCACCCGCGATGACGGAGAGCAGCTCCAGTTGGGCGGGGTCGGTGTCGGCCAACTCGTCGAGGTAGACGTGGGCGAGCCGGCGGCGCTCGGCGGCCAGCAACTCCTCGTCGTCGCGCAGCAGCCCGGTGGCCGCCCGGACCAGCTCCGCCGGATCGTACGCGATGGAGCCGCGGTTGCTGACGTCGCGCAGCGCGAGCACTGCCACGTACTCCCGCAGGAAGCGGGCGGCAGCGGGCCAGTCGGCGCGGCCGAGCTTCTCACCCAGCCGGGCCAGGTCGGCCGAGCCCACCCCGCGTTCGGCGGCGCGCATCAGCAGGTCACGCAGCTGGCCGGCGAACGCCCTGGTCCGCAGGGCGGGGCGCAGGTCGGTCGGCCAGCCGACCGGGTCGTCCTCGGGCTCCTCGCCCACCACGTCCAGCAGCTCGCGGATGATCAGATCCTGCTCGGGGCCGGTGAGCAGTCGGGGCGACGGTTCGCCCCGCTCGGCGGCGGCGCGGCGGAGCAACCCGAAGGCGTACGCCGGGAAGGTGCGCACCAGCGGCTCGCGCAACACGCGGTGGCCGTCCTGCGCGATGCGGGCCTCGATGCGCTGGCGCAGTGCGGTGGCGCCCCGGCGACTGAAGGTCAGCACGAGGATCCGTTCGGGGTCGACCCCGTCGGCCACCCGGGCGGCGACCGCCTCGACCAGCGTGCTGGTCTTGCCGGTGCCCGGGCCACCGAGGACGAGCATCGGCCCGTCGGTGTGCCCGACCACCTCGGCCTGCACCGGATCGGCCCGCCAGCCGCCGCCGACCGCAACCTCAGGCCCGACCGCAAGCTCGGCCCCACCAACGCCGGTGGACCCACCCGGGCGCGCGGACAGACCCGCCGCCCCGACACCACCCCCAGACGTGCCGCCGCTGGCAGGCACGGAAGCGCCGTCAGGCGTCGCCCCGTCCCCCCGCGCCGGCCCACCGGGCCGCCGCACCAACCGGTACGCCTGCATCAGCTCATCCCATCAGACCCATCCGACACCAACCCACCCACACCCCGACCCACCTCGTCGATCATGAAGTTAGCGGCGCGACACGCCGACAGCGACGTCGACAACTTCATGATCACCGCAGGGGGGTGGGAGGGGTTCGGGTCAGGTCAGGTGGGATTCGAGGATGTCCAGGGCCTCGGTGACGGTGGTGGTCACGGTCAGCAGGTCGCGGCCGGCGGGCTTCAGGAAGGTCTGGTCGGCCAGCGCGTCGAGCCAGTCCAGCAGGGGGCGGTAGAACCCGTCGGTGTCGATCAGCACCATCGGCTTGGCGTGCAGGGCGAGGGTGGCGGTCGTCCAGACCTCGAACAACTCGTCCAGCGTGCCCAGGCCGCCGGGCAGGGTGAGGAAGGCGTCCGACTTGTCGATCATCACGGTCTTGCGGGTGGCCATCGAGTCGGTCACCAGCAGCTCGTCCGAGGCCAGGTCGGCGACCTCCAGGTCGACCAGCGACTGCGGGATCACGCCGAGGGTACGCCCACCGGCGGATCGGGCGCCGTCGGCCAACGCGCCCATCATGCCGACGCAGCCACCGCCGCTGACCAGCGTGTGCCCGCGCCGGGCCAGCTCCGCACCGGTCTCGGCGGCCAGGTCCAACCAGCGCTGGTCGAGGGTACGAGACGAGGCGCAGAAGACGCAGATCGCCGCCATCAGTCGTGATCCCGGGGCTGCTCGGTGGCCTGAACGGCGGCGGCCTGCTGGTCCGCCCCGGTCCGGGCGACGGCCTCCTCGCGGACCGCCTCCTGCTCGGCGGAGAGCACGGCCTCCGCCTCGACGATGTACCGGACCGCCTCGTTGACCTCGTCGGTGAGACAGATGAGGTCCAGGTCGACCGGCCCGATCTTGCCGGTGGCGGCCATCGTGTCGCGCAGCCAGTCCAGCAGGCCCTGCCAGTACGCGACGCCCATCAGCACCACCGGGAACCGGGTGACCTTGCCGGTCTGCACCAGGGTGAGCGCCTCGAACAGCTCGTCCATGGTGCCGAACCCGCCGGGCAGCACGACGAACGCCTGGGCGTACTTGACGAACATCGTCTTGCGGGCGAAGAAGTAGCGGAAGTCGATGGCCAGGTCGACCCAGTCGTTGATGCCCTGCTCGAACGGAAGCTCGATGCCGAGGCCCACGGAGAGCCCGCCGGCCTCGCTGGCGCCGCGGTTGGCGGCCTCCATCACTCCGGGCCCACCACCGGTGATCACCGCGTAGCCGGCTCGGGCCAGCGCGCCACCCAACTCCTCGGCCAACTGGCACTCGGCGCTGTCCGGCGCGCTGCGCGCGGAGCCGAAGACGCTGACCGCCGACGGCACGTCGGCAAGGGTGTCGAAGCCCTCGACGAACTCGGCGAGGATGCGCAGCGCGCGCCAGGCGTCCTTGGTCTTCCAGTCGCCGCGCCCCCGCGAATCCAGCAGACGCTGGTCCGCGGTGCTGCTCGGGATCGCCCCCCTGCGCAGGGTGACCGCACCGCGATGCCGCTCCTGGCCCGGACCGCGACCGGCCTCCCGCCCGTTGCTCTGGCTCATGGAGCAACCGTAGTGGAGCAGCACCGGCCGGGTGCGCGGGGCGGGGACGCCGAGAAATTGTTCGCGATCAAGGGCAACTATTCGGCGCTCCCGTACGTCTTACTATTCACATACCGGGTATGCCCCGGCGCGCGCCTTCGGGGGAGGAGACAGCGTGATCAGCAACAGCGAGATGATCCGGATCCGTCGCCAGATGCAGCGACGGATCCGAGACGTGGTGGCCGAACGCCGCCGCGCCCGCCAGCAGAACCCGATCCCGACCTCCCCCACCCCGTCCGGAGCCGATCAAGAGGTTTGCGTCGCCGACAACGGGCCAGGCTGACGCAAACCTCTTGATCACCGGCGAAGGCGCGGGGGGCAGGGCCGGGTCAGGCGGGGGCCAGCCAGCGGTGCAGGGTTGCCGCGCCGTCGCGAATCTTGCTGATCTCGACGTGCTCGTCAGGGTGGTGGGCCAGGTTCGGGTCGCCGGGGCCGAAGTTCAGCGCGGGGATGCCCATCGCCGCGAACCGGGCCACGTCCGTCCATCCCAGCTTGCCGATCGGCGCGGCGCCGACCGCCGCCAGGAACTCCTTCGCGGGGGCCGCTTCGAGCCCGGGCGCGGCACCGGCAGCCATGTCGGTGACCGTCACCTCGAAGCCGGCGAAGACCTCCCGCAGGTGCGCCTCCGCCTCGGCCGGCGTGCGGTCCGGCGCGAACCGGTAGTTGACCTCGACCTCGCAGTGGTCGGGGACCACGTTGCCGGCCACCCCGCCGTTGATCCGTACCGCGTTCATGCCCTCGCGGTAGTCGCAACCGTCGATGGTGACCCGGCGGGCCTCGTACGTCTGGAGGCGTCGCAGCACCTCACCGGCGGCGTGGATGGCGTTCACCCCGTGCCAGGAGCGCGCCGAGTGGGCGCGTACCCCGGTCGTGGTGACCACCGAGCGCATGGTGCCCTGGCAGCCCGCCTCGACGATGCCGTAGGTCGGCTCCAGCAGCACCGCGAAGTCCGCCTGCAGCCACTCCGGGAACGCCTGGGCGACGAGGTTGAGGCCGTTGTACCGGGACTCGATCTCCTCGGCCTCGTAGAAGAAGTACGTGACGTCGTAGCGCGGCTCGGGCAGGGTGACCGCCAGGTGCAGCGCGTACGCGGTGCCGGACTTCATGTCGGAGGTGCCGCAGCCGTACATCAGGTCGCCGCGCATGGTCGACGGGAAGTTGTTGTTCAACGGCACCGTGTCGAGGTGCCCGGCCAGCACGACACGCTGCGGCCGACCGAGGTCGGTGCGCGCCATCACCGTGTTGCCGTGCCGGTGGGTGGTCAGGTGCGGTACGCCCCGCAGCACCTCCTCGACACAGTCGGCGATCGCCTTCTCGTTGAGGGACACGGACTCTATGTCGACCAGAGCGCGGGTCAGCTGCACCGGATCGGCGAGGACCTCGGGGGTCAGCGGGTTCTCCATGGTTCGCACGGTACCTTCAGGTCTGTCAGTGCGAGGAGCGAGCCGAGGTCAGCCCGGCCGTGACCGAGAGGTGTAACAGTGACGTCCGCAGATTCCGCCTGGGGCATCGGCCTGGCTACGGTCACCGCAGACGAGCAGGTGCTCGACACCTGGTACCCGACCGGCAAGCTGGGCCTGGGCGAGCTGCCGCTGGTCGCCGGCGAGGACAAGGCGGACGTGCTCGACCTGCCACCGGCCGCGCTGGGTGACCGGTCCCTGCCCGGTCTGCGTACCGTGCAGGTGGTCACCGTGATCGGCTCGCTGGACGACCCGATCAAGGACGCGTCCGACGCGTACCTCCGGTTGCACCTGCTCTCGCACCGCCTGGTGCGACCCAACCAGCTCAACCTGGACGGCATCTTCGGCAAGCTGGCCAACGTGGCCTGGACGTCCGCCGGGCCGTGCCCACCGGAGCGGGTGGACGAGCTGCGGGTGATCGAGCGGGCAGCCGGCCGGCACCTGTCGGTGTACGGGGTGGACAAGTTCCCCCGGATGACCGACTACGTGGTGCCCTCCGGGGTGCGGATCGCCGACGCCGACCGGGTCCGCCTGGGCGCGCACCTGGCCGCCGGCACCACCGTGATGCACGAGGGCTTCGTCAACTTCAACGCCGGCACCATCGGCACCTCGATGGTCGAGGGGCGGATCGTGCAGGGCGTGCTGGTCGGTGACGGTTCCGACATCGGCGGTGGGGCCTCCATCATGGGCACCCTCTCCGGCGGCGGCACCGACAAGATCAGCATCGGTGAGCGGAGCCTGGTCGGCGCGAACGCCGGCGTCGGGATCTCGCTCGGCGACGACTGTGTGGTCGAGGCCGGCTGCTACATCACCGCCGCGTCGAAGATCACGCTCCCCGACGGCCGGGTGGTCAAGGCCCGGGAGCTGTCCGGCGTCGACGGGCTGCTGTTCTGGCGCAACTCGGTCACCGGCGGGCTGGAGGCCCGGCCGCGCACCGGCCGGGGCATCGAGCTGAACGCCGCCCTGCACGCCAACGACTGACGGCCCCGCCGGGTCCGCGGCGTTCGGCCGCGGACCCGGACGGGGTACGCCTCAGCGCAACCGGTACGCCTGGATGATCCGTTGGGTCACCGTGTTACCGGCGGTGTCCCGGGCGGTGGCCCGCAGCGACACGTGGCCGGTGCCAGCCGGATGCCGCAACACCGCCGACCAGCCGTCGGCCGAGGTGCGGACCAGCTTCGCCCTGCCCCAGGTCTTCCCGCCGTCGTAGGAGACGTCGACGGTGAGCTTCTCCACCCGGGCGGTCGGCGCGCCGGGCTGCCGCTGCACCCGCACCGGGATGACGAAGCCCTGACCGGCCGGAGCGCTGTTGTCGACCCGCAGCGGCGGCGCGAAGCGCACCACCGACACGGGCAGTCGGGCCGGCGTGTCACCGGCGACGTGCCGCGACCGGAAGGTCCAGCTGGACTCCACCTCGGTGCTCAGGTCGGTGAAGCTGCGCTTCGCCGACGTGACGAGCCGGTAGTCCGCCTTGCCCGGTGGCACTGTGAACTCGCCGTAGCCGGCGTACTCGCTCTCGCCGACCAGTTTGCCGTTGCGCCAGAGCCTGGTCTGCGCGCTGTCGTTCAGTGAGCCGCCCGGGTGCCCGGCCGCGTCGCTGTGGATCGGCACGTCGACCACTATCGTGTCGCCGTCGCGGGTGATGCTCTGGTGCGGCCAGCGCGGCTTCGGGAACGACGGTCCGTACGGGCCCTGGTTCCAGATCTCCTGCACCGTCCGCCCGGCCCGGTACGCGGTGGGGACGGAGAAGAGCACCGTCTGCGGGTTCAACCAGCCCTCGTCGTCCACCGTCCCGAAGGCGACCTCGGACTCCCACGTCACGCCCTTGGTGTTGTAGTGCTCGACCCGCTGGCCGGGCACGGCGGTGGGCAGGATCAGGGCGGAGCCGCCGACGTTGTACTCCAGGACGGGGTACACGATCCGCTCGGCCTGCATGCCCGGGTAGCCGCCACGGAACCGGTGCACGACGGTTGCCAGGTCCCGTCGGGTGTAGTCGCGGACGAACCCGGTCGGCATCCGGCCGGGGATCGCTTCGGCCAGCGCGTACAGGTACGGGCTGTTGGTCGGGTCCGGCGTGGTCCACTGGCTGCTGACGGTGGCGACGAACCGGTCGGCGGGGCTCGGCTTGCCGAGCTGACCGCTGGTCAGGTCGGCGAACGTCTCGGCCCAGAGGCCGACGGTGTACCCGCTGCCGTCGGCGGCGGTGAAGTTGCCGCTGACGTCGATCAGGAGCGGAACGGCGGTCCGGTCCGGAATGGTCGTCCGCACCGGCTTGGCGCGGCGGGCGTCCACCACGATCCGGGTGTCCCGCTCGACTGTCACCTCGGGCTGCGCCAACAGGGACATCCCGCGCGGCTCATCCTCCGGGCCGGGCTCGAAGACCAGACCGCTGAGGCCGTAGCGCCCCTTGGGCACCCGCACGCTGGCCACCCCGTCGGAGCTGACCACGTCCCAGGCGCCGAAGGTGTCCATCCCGAGCAGCAGGGTCCAGTGGTCAGCGGTGCGCTCACCCGCCCGGTTCAGGTGCTCCACCGTCAGCGTGTAGCTCTCCACCTCCCGGTTCACGGCCAACGGGGTGACCGCGACCGCCGTCCCGGACCGGGCCACGATCCGCCCGGTCCAGTAGCCGTCGGCGTCGCCGAGGCGGGTGTCGGTGGTGACGGTCGTGGCGGCCGTGCCGCCGGCCGGCACAGTGAGTTGGTCGGCACCCAACTGGAACAGGCCGGCTGGCAGCGTGCGACCGCCGGGGCCGGCGCCCTCGACGCTCAGCTCCAGGGTGACCGCTGCCGGACCATCGTTGCGCCAGGTCACCGTGCGGGTGATCGGCGCGTCGTCATTGTGCGGCCAGAGCGCACGCCCGAACGAGACACTCACCGGGTCGGTGGTGACCTGCTGGGTGATCGCGTGCGCGACGTCGACCCGCCCGGCTCCCTGCTGGTAGGCGGTCTGCTCCGGGTGCGGCTTGGCGGCGGCCATCAGGGTGGCCTTGATCCGGTCGGCCCGCCATCCCGGGTGCTGCTGGGCCAGCAGCGCGGCCGACCCGGCCACGTGCGGGGTGGCCATCGAGGTGCCGGAGATGGTGACGTAACGGTCGTCGACCGGATCGCCGATGAAGCCGTTGGCGGACCGGGCGGCGACGATGTCGACGCCGGGCGCGGTGATGTCCGGCTTCAACGCGTCGTCGCCGACCCGAGGTCCCCGGCTGGAGAAGTCGGCCAGTTCGTCGTCCCGGTCCACCGCGCCCACGGCGAGCCCGGCGTCGGCGCTGGCCGGGGAGCCCACCGAGCCGTCCGAGCCGTCGTTGCCGGCGGCGAGAACGAAGAGGGTGCCGGTCTGCGCGGTCAGCGTCTGCACGGCCTCCTCCAGCGGGTCAACCTCGGGGGTGTCCCAGCCGCTGAGGCTCATGTTGACCACGGCGGCCTTCTTCTCGACAGCGGCCCACTGCATGCCGGCGAGGATCGCCGAATCGCTGCAGCCGGCGTCCTCACAGACCTTGCCGTCCAGCAGCGTCGCGTCCGGCGCCACACCCCGGTACTTGCCGCCGGAGGCCGCGCCGCTGCCCGCGATGGTCGAGGCCACGTGGGTGCCGTGGCCGACCGTGTCCCGAGCGTCGGTGGCCTCGGTGAAGTTGCGCGCCTCGGCCACCTTGCCGGCCAGGTCGGGGTGGGTCGCGTCGACGCCGGTGTCCAGCACCGCGACGGACACTCCCGCGCCGGTGAACCCGGCCGCCCAGGCGGCGGGCGCGCCGATCTGCGGCACGCTGTGGTCGAGGGTCACCCGTCGACGGCCGTCCAGCCAGATCCGTTCGACGCCCCCTGCCGCGTCGAGCCGGGCCCCAGCGGGACCGGTGGTCACCGTCTCCCAGACCGCGCCCAGGGAGGACTTGTCGCTGGCCAGCGCGGCGCCGCGAATCACCGGCAGGTCGCGGGTCAGCCGGGTGCCGGGCAGCGCGGCCGGGGCACGCCGGGCGGCACCCGTCGAGCCGTACGTCACCAGGAGCGGCAGGGTGTCGCGGTGGCCGTCGTCGTAACCCGCCTCGACCAGCCCGGTGACGTCGAAGAGTCGCCGGTCCACCCGGCCCGAGCGCAGCAACGGCAGCGCGTCCGTCGGCGTCACCGAGAGGCGTCCGCGCTCGCGCCGGACGAGGAACTGCACGCTCTCCCGGCCGGCGCCGGGCCGGACCGCGGCGCCGGAAGCGGTGACGGTGACCCGGTCACCGGTGATCAGCGTGACGGTGGTCGAGCGGTTGGCGGTGGGTCCACCCGGCGTGGCCTGTTGGCCGGTGCCGCCGGGTGGGGCGGGCGCGGCAGGCGCGGCCGAGACGGGGGCCGGCGTGGAGAGCGCCAGCGTGAGCACGAGACCGAGGGCGGCCAATCTTCTTGCCTGATGCAACGGATCCTCCTGGTCAAGCGTCTTTGATACATGGGAGTCGCATTGACAACCCACAATTGCATACTGGGTATGCAAAATGAAGTACAAAAAATGACGGACCCGCCACGAGCCGACGAACCGGGCCGGCATGATCGGGCGGTGACCTCCATGAAGGAGAAGATGCTCGCCGGCGAGCCGTACCTGGCCGACGATCCGGACATCGTCGCCGACCTGGCCCGGGCCGCCCGGCTGATGGAACGCTTCAACACCAGTCCCGCCGACGACCCCCAGGCCCGGATCGCGGCGCTGCGGGACCTCCTCGGCGAGCTGGGCGAGGACACCTGGGTCCGTCCACCGTTCTACTGCGACTACGGCTGGCAGATCCGAATCGGCCCGCGCAGCTTCGTCAACTACAACGCCGTCTTCCTCGACGTCGGCCGGATCACCCTCGGCGCGGACGTCCAGGTCGGCCCGAACGTGCAGCTGCTCACCCCGACACACCCGGTCGAGCCCGGCCCGCGACGGGACAAGTGGGAGGCGGCCCAACCGATCACCATCGGCGACAACGTGTGGCTCGGCGGTGGCGCGATCGTGCTGGCCGGCGTGACGATCGGCGTGAACACCGTCGTCGGGGCGGGCGCCGTGGTCACCCGGGACCTGCCCGGCAACGTCGTGGCGGTCGGCAACCCCGCCCGGCCTGTCCGTCAACTCGACTAGGGTGCGCCCTCAAGGGCCAACTTGAGCGGGAACACGGAGGACCACATGGGCACGATCCACATCGACCTGTTCGCGACACTCGACCTGGTCGCCCAGACGCCGGGCGGCCCCGAGGAGGACCCCGAAGGCTTCCCCTACGGAGGTTGGCAGGCACCCCTGCGGTGCTCCTGCGGTACGGCCTCGCCGCCGGGACGCCCGGCACCGGGGACATGAGCCGCCCGGGACGCGGCGTCGAGCAGTAGCGCGTCCCGACTGACCCGCGGTCAGGCCGGCGGGGGCTCCGACAGGCGGACCACCAGGTCAGCCCGGTCGGCGGTGGGGGTGATCAGGGCCGCGTTCGACTCATCGCTGCCCAGCGCCCACGCCCGCGCCTGCTCCGGGGACCTACCGAACGCCTCGTGCCGGGCGGTCAGCCGGCGGTGCCGCACCTCGGCCTCCAGGTCGAGAAACCACGCCTCGTGCAGCAGCGGTCGGATCTCCTGCCAGGGGAAATCCCGCAACAACAGGTAGTTGCCCTCGGTCACCACCAACCGGACCGAGGGCAGCACCTCGATGGCACCGGCCACCGGCTCCTCCAACTCCCGGCGGAACTCCGGGGCGTAGACCGACGTCGGCTCCAGCCGGTGCAACCGGCGCAGCAGCGAGACGTACCCGTTGACGTCGAAGGTGTCCACTGCGCCCTTGCGGTCGGCGCGGCCCAGGCGGACCAGCTGCGCCTGCGCCAGGTGGAAGCCGTCCATCGGCACCAGACAGGCGGCCGACCCGACCTCGGCGACGATCCGTTCCGCCAGGGTGGACTTCCCGGCCCCTGGCGCGCCAGCGATGCCGAGCAGCTGTCGCGGGCCCGCCTCGGCGAGCGCCTTCGCCCGCGCCACCAGCTCGTTGACGGAGAGCACCCGGGCCGGCGGCATCAGCCCAGAACCGGGTCGCTGATGGTGAACCGCGCCTGAACGGCCGCCTGCACGGTCTGCGGCTGCGGGTCCAGCTGAAGCTCCGGCGGACCGCCCGCGTCGACGCCCCCGGCGAAGGCCGCGCGGGCGAACATCGGCCGGTCGACGGGGCCCGCGTCGGCCAGCTCGATCAACGAGGTGACCTGCGCGCCCAGCGCCTCCGCGTACTCCCGGGCGCGCAGCAGCGCGTCGCCGATCGCGGCGTGCCGGGCCGCACGATGGGCGGGGCTGTCCGGACGGAGCTCCCACCACGGGCCGGCCACCTCGACCTGGTCCTGGTCGGCGAGCCGGAGCATCAGCTCACCCAGCGCGGTGAAGTCGGTGACGGTGACGGTGGTGGTGACACTGCCGTGCCAGGCGACCACCCGCTCACCCGAGCGCCGGGTCTCCGGCCACACCCGCAGGTCGCCGGTCTCCCGCCGGGCCACCGCCGGCCCGGAGCCGTCCAACAGCACCCGGACCGCCGCGGCCCGCTCGGCCAACCGGGTCAGCGTCGCCTCCCGGTCCCGGTCGCGGGCTGTCGCGGTGACCGCGAACCGGGCCAGCTCGGGCGGCACCTCCTGGTACGCCTCGCCGCGCACCTGCACCACCGGACCGTCCACCGCCATGCCCTCAGCCTAGTCAGCCACGGGACGACGCGCCGCGTAGGAGACAGTGTCCGCGTTGACGTGCAGGCCGCTCAGATGGCCGCCGTTCACCCCCAGCTCCCGCAGCCAGGACACCTCTTCGGCGTGGTCACCACCGGCCGGGAACCGCCTGTCGTCCGCGTCGAACCGCCGGTCGCGCAGAGCCGCGCGGGCGGCGCGCGCCTCGTCGTAGTGGGCGGTGAGCCCGGCGGCGTCGTCGGCGCGCAGCGCGGTGGTCAGGTCGTTCAGGAACGTGGTGACCTCGGCCAGCTCTCGCAGCACCCGGTCCCGGTTGCCCAGCAGCATGTTGGCGGTCCGATCGGCCGGGGTCCCGGCGACCCGGGTGCCGTCGGAGAAGCTGCCGGCGGCGAGCGCGAGTATCGCGTCGCGCAGTGGTGCGCGCTGCACCGCACCGGCCAGCGCGCCGGCGAGCAGGTGCGGCACGTGTGAGGCGAGCGCGGCGGCCGAGTCGTGCTCGGTGGCCGACATCGGCACCACCCGGGCCTCGAAGTGCTCCACCAGCAGCGCGGCCAGCCAGCGGAACGCGGTGATCGCCGGCCCGGGGGCCGGACAGAGCACCCAGGCCGCGCCGGTGAGCAGGTCCGCCCGCGCGGCGGTCAGGCCGGCCCGGTCGGTGCCCGCCATCGGATGGCCGGGCACGAACCGGTGCGTCAGCCCCTGCGCGGCGGCGAACGCCGCCACCTGTTCCTTGGTGCTGCCGACGTCGGTCAGCACACACCGCTCACCGGTCATCGCCGCCACCTCGACCAGCGTCGACGGCAGGGTGGGCAGCGGCCCGCACAGGAAGACCACGTCGCGGTCGGCCACCGCCTCGACCAGTCGGTCCGGCGCGGGTACGCCCGCCCGTCGGGTCTCCCGCCGGGTGGCCTCGTCCGGGTCCCACCCGACCACGTCGATGCCGGCGGCCACCAGCCGGAGCAGCACCGAGCCACCGATCAGGCCGGTGCCGACCACCGCCGCCCGCACCCGCGCACCTGGCCTGTCCACCATCCGCACACCTCGATGTTCCTGCTGGGCTCGCGGGGCCGCGACGGCCCCGACCAGGTCCGGCGCCGAGGATATCGGTCGGCTCGGGCTGGTCGTCGCGCCGCGGACCCGGGACGGCTCGACCCGCCCGGACCGCGTTCAGGCCAGGCGCGCGGCGACGGCGGCGACGTGCTCGTCGGACTCGGTCAGGGCGACGCGGACATGCTGCCCGGCCGTGGGGCCGTAGAAGACGCCGGCAGCGACCAGGATGCCGCGTCGGGCCAGCCAGTCGACCGTCTGCCAGCAGTCCTCACCTCTGGTCAGCCAGAGGTACAGGCCCGCCTCGGAGTGCTCGACGGTGAACCCGGCACCGGTGAACGCCGCGGTGAGCACCTCCCGCCGGGCGCGGTAACGCTCCCGCTGCTCCTCGGCGTGTCGCTCGTCCTCCAACGCTGCCACCATGGCCGCCTGCACCGGCGCGGGCACGATCATGCCGGCGTGCTTACGCACCTTGAGCAGCTCGGCGACGAGCGCCGGGTCGCCGGCGACGAACCCAGCTCGGTAGCCGGCGAGGTTGGACCGCTTGGAGAGCGAGTGCACGGCCAGCACCCCGGCATAGCTGCCCCCGCTGACCTGCGGAGACAGCACCGAAACCGGGTCGGCCGACCAGCCCAGGGGCAGGTAGCACTCGTCGCTCGCGACGACAGCGCCCCGCTCGCGGGCCCAGTCGACCACCTTGCGCAGGTGCGCCGCGGGCAGCACCCGGCCGGTCGGGTTGCCGGGCGAGTTGACCCAGACCAGCCGGACCCGTGGGGTCGGCCCGAGCGAGGTGAGCGAGTCGGTACGGACGACGGTGGCGCCGGCCAGCCGGGCGCCATCCTCGTAGGTGGGGTACGCGATCGACGGCACCACCACCACGTCCCCCGGACCGATCCCGAGCAGCGTCGGCAGCCAGGCCACCAGCTCCTTCGAGCCGATGGTCGGCAGCACACCGAGACCGTCGACGCCAGCGCCACAGGCCCGGGACACCCACGCCGCGATGGCGGCCCGCAACGCCGGGGTGCCGGCGGTCAGCGGGTAACCGGGAGCGTCGGACGCGTCAGCCAACGCCCGCCGGATCACCTGGGGCACCGGGTCGACCGGCGTACCCATGGAGAGGTTGATCAGGCCCTCCGGATGCGCCGCGGCCAGCGTGGCCGCGGCGTCCAGGGTGTCCCAGGTGAACTCGGGCAGCCGCGACGAGACCGGCGCGGGCCGGTTCAGTGGCCCTCGCCGCGCGGCGGCTGCGCGGCGACGAAGGTGGCGTCCTTCTCCACCTTGCCGATCTTCGAGGCACCACCGGGCGAGCCCAGGTCCTCGAAGAACTCGTAGTTCGCGCCGGTGTAGTCCTTCCACTGCTCCGGGACGTCGTCCTCGTAGAAGATCGCCTCCACAGGGCAGACGGGCTCACAGGCACCACAGTCGACGCACTCGTCGGGGTGGATGTAGAGCATCCGGTTGCCCTCGTAAATGCAGTCGACCGGGCACTCCTCGATGCATGCCTTGTCGAGCACATCTACGCACGGCTCGGCGATGATGTAGGTCACCGGTCTTCTCCTCCGCAAGACTCGCCGCGATCTCCCGCGACGGTAAGAGCCTAGTATCTCGCCGGGGAGGGGGTCGATCGTGCTCCGACAGCAGGATGTGGGACACCGAATCGTGGTCCGCCGGATTGTGGGGATTCGCGAGGGCCGCCCGCTATTCTCCGACGCTCTCGGCGAGCTGGTCGAGCTGAGCGAGACTCATCTCACGCTGGCCACCGCGCAGGGGCAGCTTCGGGTTCCGGTGGCGCAGGTCCACCGGGCCAAGCGCGTACCGCCGACCCGTCGGCCGACCGCCGCCGCGGTGGTGGCGCTGGAGCGGGCCGCCGACGAGGCCTGGCCGGCACCGACCCGGGGCCGGCTGGGTGACTGGCTGCTCCGGTCGGCCGAGGGCTGGACCGGGCGCGCCAACTCGGCACTGCCGATCGGCGATCCGGACCGGCCGCTGGCCGCCGCTGTCGACGCCGTGCAGCGCTGGTACGCCGAGCTGGGCCAACCCGCGTTGGTCAACACACCGCTGCCGCTCGCCGCCCCGGTCGGCGCCGAACTGGACGCCCGCGGCTGGGGCACCCGCCCACCGACGCTGGTGCAGACCGCGCCGCTCCCCCGGCTCGCGTCGGCCTCCGCCGACGAGCACCGCGGCACGACGACCGACGAGGGCGACGCCGGGGGCGCACCGACCGACACTGCCGACCCCGCCTCCGGCACACCGGACGCCGCCGCTCGGATCGACGCCGCCGCCGGTGCGCCAACCGGGAGCAGTGCGGTCGTCGATCTGGCCACCGCGCCGAGCGACGAGTGGCTGGCCATCGCCGCTGGGCGCAAGGGCGGCCTACCGGAGGCCGCCCGGCACGTCCTCACCGCGGTGGACCAGGTCCGCTTCGCCCACGTGTACGCCGACGGCACCCTGGTGGCGATCGGCCGCGGCACGGTGACCGGCCAGGGGCGTTGGCTGGGCCTCAGCCTGATCGAAGTGCTGCCGGTGGCCCGCCGACAGGGACTGGCTCGCCGTGTGATCAACGAACTGGCCGGCTGGGGGGCGTCCGGCGGCGCGACGCACGCCTTTCTCCAGGTCGAGCAGCGCAACGAAGCGGCGGTCGCGCTCTACCAGCGGCTCGGGTTCGTCACCCACCACACCTACCTGACCCGGGTCGCCCCGGGCGGATGATCGACTCGACTGTCAGGAAGTCGCGGCATTCCGGCGCCCGGGACACCCCGACTTCACGGAAACCGAGTCGATCAAGCTTGGGGACGTGGGACGGACCGTTACACGTACCGCCGGACGGGCCGAGGCTGGCCCGGGTCGGGCTGGGCCGGTGGTCAGCGGCGCACGACCCGGCGCGGCTTGGCGGCCTTGACCTCCGCGTACCGCTTGAGCTGCTGAGAGCGGTAGTCACGGCCGAGCGCGGTGAGCACCAGGTAACCGACCAGCACACCCGCGCCGGTGGCGAGCAGGTAGAGCCAGATCTGGGCGAAGAACGTCCCCGCGCCACCGGCGAACGGGTTGTGACCGACCAGCAGGGGCCCGACCAGCACCGTCAACACCATCGCCACCGGCACCACGAGGGCCATGTCAGCCGCCCAGTCCGCCAACGGCCGGCGACGGCCCCAGCGGAAGGCGACCACGGCGAGGATCAACCCGATCACCGCGAACATCGTCAGCGACACCCGGTCGGCGGCGGTGTCGTCACCGTCGAAGCCGAACTCGGTGATCAGTCGGGCGACCACGTTGACCGCGAACAACGCTGCTACGAGCACCCCGATGTCACGCCACCGCTTGTCCATCGCCGGACCCTCCTGCCGTACGCCCCGTCGTGGGGTTCGCATCCCTGGCAGGAATATCTACCACCCTTACCTGGGATCCGTCACCAGCCGGCGCCAGCCCGGCGTCAGCCGCCCAGCATGGGCGGCTGCGGGGCGAGAATCTGCCGGAAACCCATCACCGCGAACGTCATCGCGCCCGCCACGATCATGGCCAGCCCGACCCAGTTGTCGCCGGCCAGCAGCAGGTCGCCCTCGCTGGTCCGGATGGCGGCGACCGCCATCAGGGCGAACCACGGCACCGCCGGCAGCGCCACCGCCCAGCGACGGCCGACCGCCTCGTGCGCGAACCAGCTCAACACGATGTTGGCGCCGATGGCGAGGAGCACCGACACACCGATGAGTTGCCCGCCGACGCGGACCGTGGCGAGCAGCAGCTCCAGCACGCCCGTCACCACCCCGGCGACGGCCACGACGATCGCACCGACCAGCCGCAGGCCCAGGTCCACCAGTCGCGGCGGTGGCCCCGCCGGGGGCGGGGCTTCCTGGTCGTCCACGACCGTCACCGGTGCGGCCGGCAGCGTCACCGCAGACCCGCCGCCGCGACCGGGGAACGGTCCGGGGCGGGCTCCGCGGGCAGACCGGCGAAAAGGTCGTCCTCCCAGCCGTACGGCCCGGCGCCCGGACCCTTCTCGCCGACCGCGAGGGTGAAGAATTCCACACCCATGAACTCGCCGCCGAAGTTACCGGCGATCGAGTAGAGCCAGGAGTTGGCCGGGATCTGGGTGGCGTGCGCCCGCATCGCGGCCTCCTTGGCCAGGTGCTGGTCCGTGCCGTCGATCCGGGCGGCGATCTGGGCGTCCGGGGTGCCGAAGGGCAGGTCGGCGATGTCCTCGATGCCGCCGAACGGGTTGTCGGACGACTCGGCGAAGTGCGCCATGCCGGCTTCCAGGACGCTGAGCGGCATGGCCGTCCAGTAGACCTTGGCCGGGGCGCAGCCGTACGCGGCGGCCAGCTCGACGGCGCGCATGGCCACCCGGTGCGCCTGGATGTGGTCGGGGTGGCCGTAGAAGCCGTTCGGGTCGTACGTGATGAGCACCTGCGGGCGTACCTCCCGCATGATCTCCACGAGATGCCCGGCGGCCTCGTCGAGGTCGGCCTGCCAGAAGGCCCGGGGGTGCTCGTTGGTCGCGAGCCCCATCATGCCGGAGTCGCGGTAGCGGCCGGCGCCGCCGAGGAAACGGTGGTCGCGGACGCCGAGCGCGGCACACGCGGCAGCCAGCTCGGCGATGCGGTACCCGCCGAGCTGGTCGGCCTCGGCGGCGGCGAGCTGGGCCAACGCGGGCACGTGGATCTCGCCCTCCTCGCCGAGCGTGCAGGTCACCAGCGTGACGTGCGCGCCGGCGGCGGCGTAGTGGGCCATCGTCGAGCCGGTGCCGATCGACTCGTCATCGGGGTGCGCGTGGACCAGCAGCAGGCGGCGGTCGGGCAGCATCGTCACGACGGTCACTCTAACTGGCAGTTCTCCCCGGCCGAGGCTGACGCGTCCGCCCAGGTCGGCCACATCACCTCCGCTGCGGCTCTACGATTTGGCGTGTGGACTTTCCGGAGCTGGCCGCCCGCACCCGCCGGTTCAGCCACGGCGCGCCACGCGCTGTCTCGGTGGCTGAGGACGGCTCCCGGGTGATCTTCCTGCGCTCCGCCGGCCCCGAGGATCCGGCGGACGCGCTCTGGCTGCTGGACGTGGGCACCGGCGAGGAGCGGCTGGTCGCCGATCCGGCGATCCTGCTGGGCGAGGGCGGGGACGTCCGGTCCCTCTCCCCCGGCGAACGGGCGCTACGCGAGCGGCTGCGGCTCAGCGCCGCCGGCATCGGCTCGTACGCGTTGGACGCGGCCGGCCGGGTTGCGGTGTTCGCACTGGCCGGGCGGCTGTTCCGGGCCGATCTGGTGCACGGCGACGTGGTGGAGGTGGCGGCCGTCGGTCCGGTGCTGGACCCCCGTCCGGACCCGAGCGGGCAACGCCTGGCATACGTGACTGACGCGGCCGACGGTGTGCGTCGGGGTGAGCTGCGGGTGATCGACAGTGACGGCACCGACACCCTGCTGGCCGGCGAGGACGCCGGGGTGAGCTGGGGGTTGGCCGAGCACATCGCGGCGGAGGAGTTCGGCAGGTACCGGGGGTACTGGTGGGCGCCGGACGGCCGGATGGTGCTCGCCGCCCGGGTCGACGAGTCCCGCCTGGAGCGGTGGCACCTGCACGACCCGGCGCAGCCGGCGAGCCCGCCGACGGCGGTGGCGTACCCCCGGGCCGGTGGGCCGAACGCGGAGGTCAGCCTGCACCTGCTGGACCTGGACGACGGCTGGGTCGACGTGCACTGGGACCGGGAGACCTACCCGTACCTGACGGGGGTCAGCTGGGGTGAGGGCAGCCCGTTGATCACCGTGCTGCGCCGCTCGCAGCAGCACGGGCTGGTGCTGGCCGTGGACCCACGAACGGGTGAGACGCAGGTGCACGCCGAGCTGGCCGACCCGCGCTGGGTCGAACCGATCGCCGGCACCCCCGCCCACCTGCCGGACGGCCGGGTGCTGGTCGGTGGGGAGCTGGCCCACGACGGGTACGACGCCCGGTGCCTGTTCGCGGACGGCACCCTGCTGACCCCGCCGTCGCTGTACGTGCGGCGGGTGGTGGGGCGGCTGCCGGCCGCCGCCGGCCCGGCCGACCTGCTGGTGGAGGCGAGCGACGGCGAGCCGAGCGAACGGCACCTGTTCCGGGTCCGCACCACCATCGGCGGTGGGGTGGACGCGCGCCGGCTCACCACCGACTCCGGCTGGCACACCGCCGCGGTGGGCGGGGACGTGCTGGCCGTCGGCGTCGCGTCGCTGGACCACGCCGGGGTGCGCTGGACGGTCCGCCGTGGCAACGAGGAGATCGCCGAGCTGCAGTCGTTCGCCGCCACCCCGCCGTACTCTCCGCTGCCGCTGCTGGAACGGGTGACTGATCGACGGCTGCCGGCGGCGGTGCTCTACCCGGACAACCACGTGACAGGCCGGCGGCTGCCGGTGCTGCTGGACATCTACGGCGGCCCGGGGCACCAGGAGGTCGTCGCGGCGCGGGCCGCGTGGTTGGAACGGCAGTGGTGGGCCGACGCCGGGTTCGCGGTGGTCACCATCGACAACCGGGGTACGCCGGGCGTCGCGCCGTCGTTCGAGAAAGCGATCCACCGGCGGGTCGCCGACGTGATCCTGACCGACCAGATCGACGCGCTGACCGCGCTCGCCGGCAAGCACCCGGATCTGGACCTGGGTCGGGTGGGGGTGCGCGGTTGGTCGTTCGGCGGGTGGCTGGCCGGGTTGGCGGTGCTGCGCCACCCGGAGCTGTTCCGGTGCGGGATCGCGGGTGCCCCGGTGACCGACTGGGCGCTGTACGACACCGCGTACACCGAGCGTTATCTGGGGTTGCCGGAAGACGGTATGGACATCTACGCGCACCACTCGCTGGTCGAGTTGGCCGGCGAGCCAGTCACCGGCCCGGACCAGGCCCGCCCGTTGCTGCTGGTGCACGGCATGGCGGACGACAACGTGGTGGCAGCGCACACGCTGCGGCTCTCCGCGGCCCTGCTGAACGCCGGCCGGCCGCACGCCGTGCTGCCGTTGACCGGGGCCACCCACATGGCCTCGAACGGCACCGCCGAGCGGCTACTCCCCCTGGAGCTGGATTTCCTCCGCACCCACCTGCTGTGAGCAGCCCTCGGCGACGGGTTCGGCACACCGGGCCCACCGTCGGAGGACCCGATGACCGGTCGCCCGGTCCCCAGGTCGGGGCCGCTCGTCCCAGCCGGGACGACGCGCCCGGCAGCCGAGGGGAGACAATGCAGCGGTGTCGGACCTCCCGAAGCCGCTCGGCTACCGCCTCATCACCGGGCCCGATGATGCTGAGTTCTGCGCCCGCGTCAGCGCGCTTCTCGATCAGGGCTACCAGCTGCACGGGTCACCGGCGCTGACCTTCGACGGCGAACGGGTCATCGCCGCCCAAGCGTTGGTGCTGCCGCACCGCGACCGCTCCGGCACGCCAGTGGGAAGCGCCGGGTAGCGACGCCCCGCACGCCCATCCGGGTGAACCCGCCGCACCCGGCCACCTGCTGCGCCAGGCTGCGGGTCACCACCGCTCCACGAGGTGTTCCCGGCCCGGCGGCGGGTCGTACGGCTCGGGCCAGTAGTCAGTGATCTTGCTGATCAACCAGTGCTCGGACAGCTCCAGCCAGACGCACGCGTCCTGCTGCTCCGCGCCGACGCGGACGTCGAGCCACAGGGCAGCGAGGCGGCCATCGACGATCACCCGTCGTGGCCGGAGGTGCCAGTCTCCGGGATACTCGGTGTTGAACCGCACGAACGCGTCCTTGCCGCGAATCCGCTCCCGGGTCTGCGGCATCTCGTAGACCACATCGTCGGTGAGCAGAGCGGCCAACCCAGACCAGTCTCGGCGCTCCAAAAGATCAACGTAGGCGTGGGCGGCCCGCCGGGCCGTCGAGGTGTCATCCACGGCGCGGACCCTAGCCGCCGCCAGCGACAATCTGGCAAGCCGTCGGTGTATCAACCGCCCTGCCCGCCGTTCTCCGGCGACGCCGTGGCCGTGGCCGTGGCCGTGGCCGTGGCCGTGGCCGTGGCCGTGGCCGTGAATCTTGGACAGTTTCCGTTAGCGCGGCGGAACGGAAACTGTCCAAGATCTCCTGTTCGCACAGCGGCAAGCCGCGGTGATCTTCGCAGCCCACACCAGCACCTCCGGGCGGACGGCGAACTCTTCCGTAATCGATGTCGCTGGTTTCAGGGGCGTGCGTCGAACTGGATCCGGGCGTCGAAGACGCGGTCCATGTGTGTCTCCGCCCAGTTCTTGATCGCGACCATGACCGGGAACAGCTCATGGCCGAGCGGGGTGAGCGCGTAGTCGACGCGGACCGGCACCGAGACGGTGACCGTACGGGTGACCAGGCCGTCGCGCTCCAGCGTGCGCAGGGTCTGGGTGAGCATCTTCTGGCTGACACCGGCGATGCGGCGGGCGAGCTCGCCGTGCCGCAGCGGGCCGCCGGCGAGCGCTGGAATCACCAGGGCGACCCACTTGTCGGTGAGCCTGCTCAGCAGCTCACGGGTCGGGCAACCCTCCAGGAACGCGTCGTAGTCGCGGTTGGCCTGCTCGCGGCGTTGCGCCGCAGATGTCGTCGCCATCGATGCCTCCTCCGGTGCCCTAGGCACTTTACGGTACCTACTTACTAACAGTGCCTACGATTCGTACGGTCGTGGTGATCAGAAAAAGCCACGAAGGAGACGACGATGCGCGCGGTCAGTTATGCACAGTTCGGAGGGCCGGAGGTCCTGCAGGTGGTCGACGTGCCGATGTCCGAGCCCGGCCCGGGGCAGGTGCGGGTGCGGGTCGCGGCGTCGGTGATACATCCGGTCGATCTGATGATCCGCTCCGGTCGGTTCCCGGCTCCGCTGCCGACCGGCCTGCCGTACACCCCCGGCTGGGACGTCGCCGGCAGCGTCGACGCGGTCGGCCCGTCGGTCGAGGAGTTCACCGTCGGCGACGAGGTCATCGGCTTCGCGCCGTGGCTACAGACCACCGTCGGCACCCACGCGGAGTACGTGGTCCTCGACGCCGCCTGGCTGACCTCCGCGCCCGCCGGCGTCCCCGCCACCGAGGCGGCGACCCTGCCGACCAATGGCCTCACCGCCGCCCAGGCCCTCGACCTGCTCGCACTCCCCGCGAATTCGACAGTGCTCGTCACCGGCGCCGCCGGGCAGGTCGGTGGATTCGCTCTGGCGCTGGCCCGGGCGGCCGGTCTGCGCGCCACGGGGCTCGCCGGACCCGACGACAGCGAGTTCGTCGAGTCGCTGGGCGCGGCGTTCCTGTCGCGCGCCGACGACCCGACCGGGACGTTCGACGCGGTCATCGACCTGGCGGTGATCGGATCCTCGCTGCTGGACCTCGTTCGGGACGGCGGCGGCTACGTGGCCGCGTCACCCCCGCTCCGGCCGGAACCGGTGCGGGGAATCCGGACCTTCGCGCTGGAGGTGCAACCGGACGGATCCCGGCTGGGCGAGTTGGTCGAACTCGTCACCACCGGCGACATCCCGCTCCGGGTCGCTGACGTGTACCGCTTCGCCGACGCGGCGGCCGCCCACGACCGACTGGCTCAAGGTGGCGTGCGCGGCGGCGTGGTGATCGTCCCCTGACGTCCCGGTTGGACGGTAGTGGCCGGGGTACGGAGGGCGACGAGTTCCGTTTCCGTACCCCGGCCGGAGCCGGACTCTCAGGTCACACCGGTTCGATGGGCAGCCACAGTTCGCAGGTCGCGGTGCTGAAGTCGTCAGCGCGTTCGAGGATGGCGACCATCGACGGGCCCGGCCGCAGCCGCCACGGGTTGGACGGGAACCACTCGCTCGCGGTCGCCGCCCAGGTGTTCTGCAGCGCCTGCGGATAAGGTCCGGCGGTCCGGAAGACCGCCCACTGGCCCGCCGGCACCTCGATGGTGTCCAGGTCGTCGGGGACCGGGGCGTCCCGGGACACCGCGACCCCGTGCAGGTAGGTCAGTTCGGTGCCCTCGGTGGCCTCGGCGTCGACGTCGTCGCTGACCTGCAGCAGCCCGGCGGGCTCGGTGTCGCTGAGCGCCTTGAGCCGGACGTGCTCCTGTGGTGCCAGCCCGGCGATGTGCTGCTGGATGTGCGGGTTGATGCCCTGGTGGATGAGTGGTACCCGGGCGGCGTGTCCGACGAGCCGGAACGCGGGGCGGTCGGCGATGCGGGTGTCCATGGGGGTGCTCCCTTCGACGGTCAGGCGGAACCTGAGCTGCGGTTGTGTGCGAAGGGGGCCTCCGTCGCGGCGTACGTCACCGGGGCTGGCACCGTGGACCGCCCGGAACGCCCGCCCGAACGCCTCGGTCGAGCCGTATCCGTGCCGGACGGCGATGCCCAGCAGATCGTCCTCGCCCCGAACGACGTCGGCGGCGGCGACGGTCATGCGGCGTCGGCGCACGTACTCGGACAGCGGCATGCCGGCCAACGAGGAGAACATCCGGCGCAGGTGGTACTCGGTGGTGCCGAGCGTCCTGGCCACCGCGTTGACGTCGAACTCCTCGGCAAGGTGCTCTTCGAGCAGGTCGACAAGCTTGTTGAGTGCCGCGATCACGAGGCCTCCTTTCGACGTCAAGCCTGACCGAAGGACCATGCCCCGCACCCGACCGTAGCGGTCCGATCCGATCAGGGGCGCGGCTTCCCGGACGACGACAGGGGCCCCCTCCCGACGGCGTTGTCGGAAGGGGGCCCCTGAACTTCTGCGCTGTGCCTTACGGCTTGACGTGCGCGTTCACGAACGCCGGGTAGCCGAAGACGCTGGAGATGAAGACTCCGCCGGCCTTGGACCCGTGCACGTTGTACGCCACGTCCACGTAGAGCGGCACCACCGGCGCGTGCTCCTTCATGATCCGCTCGTCGAGCTTGGCCCACTCCGGGCCCTGGTCGGCCGGGGCGAGCGCCAGGATGCGGTCCATCTCGGCGTTGACGGCCGGGTCGTTGAAGAAGGACTGGTTGCTGTTGCCCTCGGCCTTGATGGTGCGGCCGTCATAGAGCACCGGCAGGATCGACGCCCCGCTCGGCCAGTCGGCAGCCCAGTTACCGATGTACAGGTCCCAGGGGTTGTTCTTCTTCTTGATCTCGTCGAGCTTGGCGTCGTCGGAGATGTTCCGCAGCGTGATCTTGAAGCCGGCCCGCTCCAGGTTGGCCTTGAGTTGGGCGCCCTGCTGCTGCTCGGTGGAGTTGTCGGCGACGCCGAGGACCAGCTCCGGCGTCTTTCCGCCGAGCAACTCCTTGGCCTTGTCGACGTTGCCGTTGGGCCCGGCCGGGTACGCCTCGTACGCCTTGTAGCCGATGGTCGACGACGGCATCAGCGTGGTCAGCGGTGCGGCGACGTTCTGGCCGCCGAGCACCTTGATCATGCCTTCGCGGTCGATGGCGTAGTTCAGCGCCTGCCGGACCTTGAGGTCGGTGACCCTCTGGTTGTTGATGACCAACTGGTTGGCGCTCGGGGTCGGCGAGAGGATCGTCCGCGACTTGAGCGCGGCGTCTCCGGCCACCTTGGCGACCAGCGAGGCGGGCACGGTGTTGAACGCCAGTGCGCTCTGGTCGGCGCCGTTGTCGGCGATCACCCGGTTGTTGGCGGCGTCCGCGGTCGGCCCGAAGGTCCAGACGAACCGGTCCGGGTACTGGTGGCGCACCGGGTCGGTGTTGGCGTCCCAGTTCGGGTTGCGCTCCAGGGTGAGCTGCACGCCCACCTGGTTCTCGGCGACCCGGTACGGGCCGGACGAGAACGGCTGCTTGTCCACGTTGATGCCGGTGTCCTTGTCGGCGGGCAGCGGCGCGGTGGTCGGCAGCGAGGCGGCGAACGGCAGGTCGCAGCGGGGCTTGGCGAACTCGAAGCGCAGCGTCTTGTCATCCGGCGTGGAGAGGCCGGGCGGCAGCGACGTCTTGTTCTTCTTGAAGTCCCACTTGGTGTCGAACTGCGCGGTGTCGGCCAGCCACTCCTGGATGTAGGTGGGGCCGCCGGAGAGGTCGGGGTCGAAGGACCGGGCGATGCCGTACGCGATCTCCTTGGCGGTGATCGGCCGGCCGTCCTCGAACTTCACCCCGTCCTTGATGGTGAATTCCCAGACCTTGCAGTCGTTGTTGACGTTCTTGCCCGGGTTCTCGGCCAGGTCACCCACCAGGACCAGGCCGCCCTTGCCGTCGTCCTTCCAGGTGGTCAGGTAGCGGGACCAGAGCGGGTTGGCCATGAGGCCGGCGAACGAGTACGTCCGCTGCGGGTCGAGGTGGGAGATCGGCGATTCCCGGATGACGGTGAAGGTGCCGCCCTTCGCGGCGCCGCTCACCTCGGCCGCCGGGCCCTGCGAGTCCTTGGGGTCGGTCGCGATGACACCGGTCTGCTTCCGGTCGGTGTCCACCGTCGTGCCCTCGCCCGTGTTCTTCGAGCACGCACCCAATGCCACAACCAGAGCGATCGCGCCGCCTGCGGCAACCGCCACGCGTGGTCGCATGAAGTACCTCCTTCAGCCATGTGCCGTGCGGTTTCGTCGGGGCGAGAACCGCCGACGTCCCGAGGATCGTAAGGAAGAAAACCTACGAGTTGTGTAACAGTTGTCGATAAATTTCGCCATCCGTCGGCGTGGCGGGCACCGTGGGGTCAGCGCAGCCGGACCCGGGGGTCGATGGCCGCGTAGAGCAGATCCACCAACACGTTCGCCAGGACGACGAAGACGGCCGCGATCAGCACGGTGGCCATGATGGTGGGCAGATCGCCCGAGCGCACCGCATCCACCGCCGTACGCCCCAACCCCTGGATGCCGAACGTCGTCTCGGTGATAACCGTCCCGCCCAGCGCCCCGCCCACGTCCAACCCGGCGATCGTCACCACCGGGGTGATCGCCGCGCGCAGCGCGTGCCGCCCGTACACGGTGGGTTTGGCCAGGCCCTTGGCCCGCGCGGTCCGGACGAAGTCCTCCGACAGCGTCTCCAACATCTGCGCCCGGGACAGCCGGGCGTAGATGGCCGAGAACAGGAACGCCAGCGACACCCAGGCGAGCGCCAACCCACTGGCCCACTTCGCCGGGTTCTCGAACACCGACGTGTAGCTGGGCACCGGCAGCCACCGCAGGTTGTAGACGAAGACCATCAGCAGCACCGCGCCCACGAAGTACAGCTGCAACGACGCGCCGGTCAACGAGAAACCGATGGCGGCCCGGTCCAGCCAGGTGCCCCGACGCAGCGCGGAGATCATGCCGAGACCGACACCGAGCAGCAACCACAGGATCGCCGCCGGGATCACGATGCTCAGCGTCACCGGCAGCACCCGGGCGATGGTGTCCGAGACGGCCTCGTTGGTGACGTACGACCAGCCCAGGCAGGGCGCGTCGCACCGACCACCCTGGGCGCTGCCCAGGTCCCGGCCGGTCACGATGCCCTTCATGTAACCGGCGTACTGGCTGATCAGCGGGTCGTTGAGGCCCAGGTCGTCGCGGACCCGTTCCAACCGCTCCGGGTTGCAGTTCTTCGAGCAGATGCTGCTCACCGGGTCGCGCGGCAGGGCGAAGAACATCAGGAAGGTCAACACGCTCACCGCGAACAGGGTCAGCGTGGCCGAGAAGAGCCGCTTGAGCAGAAACCGCGCCATGGGTACCCCCTACCGGGACGACTTCGGGTCGAGCGCGTCCCGCAACGCGTCGCCGAAGAGGTTGAAGGCGAACACCAGGGCGA
This sequence comes from Micromonospora sp. DH14, assembly GCF_029809455.1. Taxonomy (NCBI): domain Bacteria; kingdom Bacillati; phylum Actinomycetota; class Actinomycetes; order Micromonosporales; family Micromonosporaceae; genus Micromonospora; species Micromonospora sp. DH14. The sequence continues at coordinate 52,750 of NZ_JARVKT010000037.1, forward strand.
AGATCATGACGCCCGGGAAGAACACGTACGCCGGGTCGGTCTGGAGGTAGTCCAGACTGTCGTAGATCATTCGGCCGAAGCTCGGCGTCTCGTCACTGAGCCCGACGCCGATGAACGACAGCGCCGCCTCGCTGGTGATGAACTGCGGCACCGCCAGCGAGAACGAGACCAGGATCGGCGCCCAGATGTTCGGCAGCAGTTGCCGGAAGAGCATGTGCCCCAACCCGGCGCCGCTGGCCTTGGCCGCCTCCACGAACTCCCGCTCCCGCAGCGCGATCACCTGACCCCGTACCAGGCGGGCGGTGCTGGTCCAGCCGAAGATGGCGAAGACGGCGATCAGCACACCCACCCCGAAGGCGGACGACACCTGCCCCCGCTCGCCGTAGAAGCGCAGCGTGATGGCGGGGGTGAGCGCCAACGCGATGATCAGGAAGGGCATCGCCAGGGTCAGGTCGGTGATCCAGTTGATCACCGCGTCGAGCCAGCCACCGAGGTAACCGGCGAGCGTGCCGAGCGCGACACCGATCGTCGCGGTGATCAGCGCGGCGGCGAGGGCGATGAACAGCGACGTGCGCAACCCGTAGATCAGCCGGACGAAGATGTCCCGGCCCAGCCCCGGCTCCAACCCGAACCAGTGGTCACCGGTGACCCCGCCGGCGTACCCCAGCGGCATGCCGTTGCCGTCCAGCAGATTCTGGAACTGCTCCCGCGGCCCGACCCCGTAGACCATCTCGATCAGCGGCGCGGCCAACCCCAACACCATGAAGAACACCAGGAGTACGCCGCTGACCACTGCCGTACGGTCACGGCGCAGCCGCAGCCAGGCGAGCTGCCCGGGTGAGCGACCGACGACGCCCTTCGCGGCGGGCGTGCCCGCGTCCGGGTCGGACTCGATCTCGGCCAGCGCCACACCCTCCACCGGGGAGAGACTCACGACGACACCTCCTCGTCGACCTGGGCCCCTACCTCGGGGAAGTGACACGCGGTGGCCTGCCGGCCGCCGTCGCGCGGGACCAGCGCGGGCTCCTCGGTGCCGCAGATGTCCTGCGCCTTCCAGCACCGGGTGCGGAACCGGCAGCCCGACGGCGGGTCGAGCGGGGTGGGCACGTCACCGGTCAGCCGGATCCGGCCCGCCGGGCCGAGCTGGGTGACGTCCGGGATCGCCGAGAGCAGAGCCCGGGTGTACGGGTGCTGCGGGCGCTCGTAGATGTCCTCCCGGTCGCCGATCTCCACGATCCGGCCCAGGTACATCACCGCGACCCGCTGGCAGAAGTGCCTGATCACCGCCAGGTCGTGCGCGATGAAGACGAACGCCAGGCCGAGTTCCCGTTGCAGGTCACGCAGCAGGTTGACGACCTGCGCCTGGATCGACACGTCCAGCGCGGAGACCGGCTCGTCGGCGACGATCAGCTTGGGCCGCAGGGCCAGCGCGCGGGCGATGCCGACGCGCTGGCGCTGACCGCCGGAGAACTCGTGCGGGTACCTGTTGTAGTGCTCCGGGTTCAACCCGACCAGCTCCAGCAACTCCTGCACCCGCGCCTTGATCCCGCCCGGCGGCTTGATCCCGTTGACCTGCAACGGCATCGCCACGATCCGGCCGACGGTGTGCCGGGGGTTCAGCGACGCGTACGGGTCCTGGAAGATGATCTGGAGTTCCTGACGCAGGGGACGCAACTCCCGGCGGCCGGCGTGCGTGATGTCCCGCCCGGCGAACTCGATGCTGCCGCTGGTCGGCTCCAGCAGCCGCACCAGCATCCGACCGGTGGTGGTCTTGCCGCAGCCCGACTCCCCCACCAGGCCGAGCGTCTCGCCCGGGCGCACATCGAAGTCGAGCCCGTCCACCGCCCGCACCAGGCCGGTGGCGCGCAGCCCCTGCCGTACCGGGAAGTGCTTGGTCAGGCCGCGTACCCGCAGCAGTGGTTCGTCGGTCATCTCCACAGTCCTCCGTTCGGGACTGCGGTACTCCGCTGCGCTGCGTTCCTCGCCCTCACCCAGCGACCCCCACTCGTGCGATGTCCTCGGCGTAGAACGTGGCGCGCTCCTCTTCGCCGAGGTGGCAGGCGACCAGGTGACCGGCCGCGCCGGCCGGGCGCAGCTCCGGCACGTCGGTGCGGGAGCGACTGCCGGCCCGGTCCGCGTACCGGCAGCGTGGGTGGAAGGCGCAGCCCTGCGGCAGGTTGATCAGGCTGGGCGGGTTGCCGGGGATGGGCACCAGGTCCGCGTCCGCGTCGCCGTGCAGCGACGGCACGCTGGAGAGCAACCCCCAGGTGTACGGGTGCTGCGGCGAGCGGAGCACCTGCTCGACGCTGCCCCGCTCGACGGCCCGCCCGCCGTACATGACCAGCACGTCGTCGGCGACCTGGCCGACCACGCCGAGGTCGTGGGTGATCAGGATGATCGCGGAGTGGAACTCGGCCTGCAGGTCGGCGAGCAGGTCGAGGATCTGCGCCTGCACTGTCACGTCCAGCGCGGTGGTCGGCTCGTCGGCGATCAGCAGCGCCGGGTCGTTGACCAGGGACATCGCGATCATCGCCCGCTGGCGCATGCCGCCGGAGAACTCGTGCGGGTACTGGTCGAAGCGTCGCGCCGGCTGCGGGATGCCCACCCGGTCCAACATGTCGACAGCCCGCTGGCGGGCCTCCCGGCGGTTGGCCTTCGGGTGGTGCACCCGGTACGCCTCGGCGATCTGCCGGCCCACGGTGTAGTACGGGTGCAGCGCCGACAGTGGATCCTGGAAGATCATCGCCATGTCCCGGCCGCGCAGCCGGCGTACCTCCTCGTCGGCGAGACCGACCACCTGCCGGCCGCCCACGGAGATCTCCCCGGTGATGGTTGTCCGTTTCGGGTCGTGCAGGCCGAGGATGGCCAGCGAGGTGACGCTCTTGCCGGAGCCGGACTCACCCACGATGCCGAGGGTGCGACCCCGGTCGACGGCGAACGACACCCCGTCGACGGCGCGCACCACGCCGTCCGAGGTGTCGAACCGGACCCGAAGGTCATCCACCCGCAGGTAGGCGTCCTGGTCGGAGCGTTGTGCCGGCACGGCGGGACGGTCGTCCGGTTCGCCGGACGGCAACGGTTCCGAGCTGTCCACGGCCACCTCCCTCAGTGACGAAGGGAACTTACAGGAAAGTCCCGAGGGTGAAAATAAGCTACAAAGTCGGCACGTGTCAGCGGGCCCGAGCGTAACGAGTCGGCATCGGCCCCGCACCCCCGTCACCTGGCCCATTCACGCCCGTTCATGCCGCGATCGCACGTTGGATGCGCTGCCGCCCGCGCCCCGCGCCCCGCGCCGCGCGCCGCGCACCCGCGCACCCGCGCACCCGCGCACCCGCGCCAAGATCCGAGCAACTTCCCCGATGTTGCTGTCTCTGACAGGCAGGAGACAGCAACATCCCCGATACTGCGCGGATCTTGACGACGAACACCGCCCCCGACAGGCCGGAAGCGGAGTTTGGCGCGCCCTCTGCCGCCAAGGTCACGCTCGAACCAGGATGTAGTGGCATCGCCGACGCGCCGGTACCACTACATCCAAGATCGGGCGCGATCTGGTAACTCAGGAGGCGATCAGGTGAGGTGCAGATAGTCGGCGGCGTAGCCCCCTTCACCGACCGCGCGGTGTGACGATGACCTGGGCGCCAACGGGCCGCAACCAATCTTGGGCTCGCACGTCGGGTGCGATCTCAGCGATCCAGAATGAGTTGCACTGGGTGGGTGATTCCCGTCGGCATTCTTGGCCGCGCGCTGCCATGGACTGAGTCGGACTACCTCGCTCTCGGCGAGACGGCACAGCGCATCGAACTCCTCGACGGCGGCCTGCTCATCGGCCGTCTCCGTCCGTCTGACACCAGGTGATCGTCGGTGGCCTGCTAGTCGCTCTGGAACGAGGTTGCGCCAGGACGAGTCGCACCGTGCTCCCGGTGATCAACCTGCGGCTGACCGCCGTGCGGATCCTCAACCCTGACCTCGTGGTGGCCACGGAGCTGGATTTCGAGGCGTCCTGCGTACCGGCAGACGCGGTCCTCCTGGTCGGTGAGGTCGCCGCGCCACACACCGCCGTCATCGACCGGGTGTTGAAGCCGCACCTGTACGCGTCGGCCGGGATCGAGTGGTATCTGCTCGTTGACCAGGAGAGCCTGACCGTGCGTCTCCACCAACGGCAGGGCGGCCACTACCTGGAGAGGGCAACGACCAAGCGCGGCGAGGTTCTGGAACTGACCGAGCCGGTACGGGCCACGATTCGACCGGAGGATCTCGTCCCCTGACGGGTGTCGGCCTACTGGCCTAGGGTCGGTCCATGACCGAGTTCGACGCGGCCACCGCCGCCGTACAGGCCGCCCTCGACGCGGGTGCGCGGTACGCCGACGCCCGGGTGATGCACCGCCGCTACGAGTCGATGACCGCGCGCAACGGTGACGTGGAGGAGCTGACCCAGGACGAGAGCATCGGGCTGGGAGTCCGCGCGTTGGTCGGGGCGAGTTGGGGCTTCCACGCCGTACCCGATCTGTCGGACGCCGCCGCCCGCGACGCCGGTCGGCGCGCGACCCGGACCGCGATGGCGAGCGCACGGGTGCCGGGCCCGCCGGTCGACCTGGTGCCGGTCGAGGCGGTCACCGCCAGCTGGGCCTCCGCCTGCCGGATCGACCCGCTCGGGGTGCCGCTGTCCGACAAGGGCGATCTGCTGGTCGACGCGACCCGCACGATGACCGAGCACGGCGCGGACCTGGCCGAGGGCCTCTACCAGATCTGGGACACCGCGAAGTGGTTCGTCTCCAGCGAGGGCCACCGGATCGACCAGCGCATCCGCGAGTGTGGTGGGGGCATCTCGGCCACCTCCATCGGTGACGGCGAGACGCAGCGCCGGTCCTGGCCCAGCTACCGCGGCCAGTACGGCACCACCGGGTGGGAGCTGGTCGAGTCGCTGGACCTGGCCGCGCACGCCGCGCAGATCGCCGAGGAGTCCCGGGCGCTGCTCACCGCGCCGCAGTGCCCGGCCGGTGAGACGGATCTGATCCTCGGCGGCGAGCAGTTGGCCCTGCAGATCCACGAGTCGGTCGGGCACGCCATCGAACTGGACCGGATCCTCGGCTGGGAGGCGGCGTTCGCCGGCACGTCCTGGCTGGACCTGGCTCAGCTCGGCTCGCTGCGCTACGGCTCGGAACTGATGAACATCACCATCGACCCGACGATCCCCGGCGCGCTGGGCAGCTTCGGCTTCGACGACGAGGGCTCCCCGGCGGTCAAGCGGGACGCGGTCCGCGACGGTCGCTGGGTCGGCGTGCTCGCCGGTCGGGACTCCGCCGCCATGGCCAGCCTCGACTACGGCGGCAGCGTACGGGCCGACGGGTGGGCCCGACTGCCCATGGTGCGGATGACCAACGTCGGCCTGGAACCCGGCCCGCACACCCTGGAGGAGATCATCGCGGCCACCGACGACGGGGTGCTGATGGACCTCAACCGGTCCTGGTCGATCGACGACAAGCGGCTCAACTTCCAGTTCGGCTGCGAGGTCGGCTGGGAGATCAAGAAGGGGCGGCGGGGGCGGATGCTGCGCAACCCCACGTACACCGGGATCGGCCCGCTGTTCTGGCGCTCGATGGACATGCTCTCCGGTGAAACGGTCTCCTGGGGGACGCCCAACTGCGGCAAGGGCCAGCCCGGCCAGATCGGGCACACCGGCCACCCGGCCGCGCCGGCCCGGTTCCGCAACGTCCGGGTGGGGGTTTCAGCATGAGCGCGAGGAGTGAGCCGGGTTTGCGAGCCCCGCAGTCGCGAATGAAAGGCGGCTCAGCATGAGCGCGAGGAGTGAGCCGGGTTTGCGAGCCCCGCAGTCGCGAATGAAAGGTGGCTCGGCATGACGGAGCTGGAGCTGGCGGGGCAGGTTGTGGAGTTGGTGCGGCGGCTCGGCGGGCCGGCCGCGCAGGCGGAGGCGGTGGTGACCCGGGCGGACCTGGCGTTGACCCGGTTCGCCAACTCGGGCATCCATCAGAACGTTTCCGAGTCGACAGTGGGGGTCCGACTGCGGGTGCACGTCGACGGTCGGACGGCTGCCGGCGGCGGCAGCGTGGTCACCGCCGACGGGTTGTCCGCACTGGTGGAGCGCACCCTGGCGGCGGCGCGGCTGTGCCCACCCGACCAGGGCTGGCCGGGGTTGACCGCGCCTGTGTCCATGCCGCAGGCGCCGCTCGTCGACGAGGCCACCGCGCAGGCCGAGCCGGATCAGCGGGCCGACCGGGTGGGGGCGTTCGTGGCCGCCGCCGGGGGCCTGAGCACCGCCGGTTACTGCCGTACCGCGCACCGCTCGTCGGCGTTCGCCAACTCGGCCGGGCACTCGGCGTACGGCCGCTCGGTGGAGGCGGCGATGGACGGCATCGCCCGCCGCGACGGCGCGGACGGGGTGGCCCGGCGCAGCGCTGACCGGCTGTCCGACCTCGACGGCGCCGAGTTGGGCGCGCAGGCGGCGGCGAAGGCGCAGGCGGCGGCCGACCCGGTCGAGTTGCCGCCGGGGCACTACGAGGTGGTGTTCGAGCCGGCCGCCGTGGCGGACCTGCTGCAGAACCTGTCGTTCTACGGCTTCAACGGCAAGCGGTACAACGAGCGGCAGTCGTTCGCCGAGCCGGGCGCGGCCCAGTTCGACCGGGCGGTGACAGTGGTGGACGATCCGCTGGGCGGGTCCGGGTTGCCGTTCGACGCGGAGGGCACCGGCCGGGGGGCGTTGACGTTGGTCGAGGCGGGCACCACCAGGGCGGTGGCCCACGATCGCCGGACCGCCGCCGAGGCGGGCACGGAGTCCACCGGGCACGCTGTCGCGGGCGGTGCCACCTGGGGGCCGATGCCCCGCAACCTGCGGCTGGGTGGTGCGGCGGCGGGCCCGGCCAGTGCCGCGGGCCGGAGCACCACCGGCGCGGCGGCCGGCGCTGTCGTCGACGCGGACACCGCCGCGTTGGTGGCTGGGGTACGCCGAGGACTGCTGGTCACCGACCTCTGGTACACCCGTGTGCTCGACCCGAAGAGCCTCGTCGTCACCGGGCTGACCCGCAATGGTGTCTGGCTGATCGAGGGCGGCACTGTCGTCCGGGCGGTCCGTGACCTGCGGTTCACCGAGTCGTACCCGAGGGCGCTGGGGCCGGGGGCGGTGCTCGGGCTGGGTGCGCGGGCGGTGCGTCAACCGGAGCGGGTGGACGGTGCCTGGTGGGCGGCGCCCTCGTTGCGGCTGGCGTCCTGGCACTTCACCGGAGGCGCCTCAGGTTGATGGTCAACCGGCACGCGGAAAAACCGGCACGCTGGGGGCTTTTCCGCAGGCCAGACACACGGGACACTCCCTTGCGCGGACGGCCCGCAGAGATCGGCGTAACGTGTGTCACTTAGCTGCGTCGGTCGATCCGGCGCGGTCGTTGGTGTGCGCATGACGTGGCAGCGGGTGCGGGTTCGCCGGTCCGCGTGCCGACCGGAGAGAGATCAGCCCGCCCGTACGGGCCCGTCGAGGAGACGACTCGAATGACTTCAACGGCAACGAGGCCGAGGGGGGCGCGGGCGCGCGCCGCCATCGCGGCGAAGACGTTGCGTACCGACCGATGGTGGTTCGCCCCGCTGATCACCGTGATCGGGCTCAGCGCCTGGGTCGTGTACGCGACGGTCCGTGTCTTCATGCACGACTTCTACTGGGTCGCGGATTACCACTACCTGACCCCGTTCTACTCGCCCTGCGTCACGGAGCGGTGCATTGAGGGCGCCTCGCACTTCGGCCGTTTCCTGCCCGGCTGGTGGATCATCCCGGATGCCGCGCTGACGCTGCCGTTCCTGCTGCTGTTCCGGCTCACCTGCTACTACTACCGCAAGGCGTACTACCGGTCGTTCTGGCTGTCGCCGCCGGCCTGCGCCGTCCCGGACGGGCACAAGGAGTACAGCGGTGAGACCCGTTTCCCGCTGCTCGGGCAGAACCTGCACCGCTACTTCTTCTACGCCGCGGCGATCATCTCGCTGATCAACACCTGGGACGCGATCCTCGCGTTCCACTCGCCGAAGGGCTTCGGCTTCGGGCTGGGCAACATCATCCTGGTGCTCAACGTGGTGATGCTCTGGGCGTACACGATCTCCTGCCACTCCTGCCGGCACATCATCGGCGGCCGGCTCAAGCACTTCTCCAAGCACCCGGTGCGCTACCGGGCCTGGACGTTCGTCTCGGCCCTGAACGTCCGGCACATGCAGCTCGCCTGGATCACCCTCGGCACCCTGGCGCTGGCCGACTTCTACATCATGGCGCTCGCTGCCGGCTGGTTCTCCGACCTGCGGTTCATCAACTAAAGGGCCCCTGACATGACCACAACCACTCGCATCGAACGACACCACTACGACGTCGTCGTCATCGGGGCCGGCGGCGCCGGTCTCCGCGCGGCGATCGAGGCCCGGCTCGCCGGCAAGAAGACCGCGATCATCTCCAAGTCGCTGTTCGGCAAGGCGCACACGGTGATGGCCGAGGGCGGCGCGGCCGCCGCGATGGGCAACGTGAACAGCCGGGACAACTGGCAGGTGCACTTCCGCGACACCATGCGCGGCGGGAAGTTCCTCAACAACTTCCGGATGGCCGAGCTGCACGCGAAGGAGTCGCCGCAGCGGATCTGGGAGCTGGAGACGTACGGTGCGCTCTTCGACCGCACCAAGGACGGCAAGATCTCGCAGCGCAACTTCGGCGGCCACGAGTACCCGCGCCTGGCGCACGTGGGCGACCGGACCGGCCTGGAGCTGATCCGCACCCTCCAGCAGAAGATCGTCTCCCTCCAGCAGGAGGACCAGCGCGAGTTCGGCTCGTACGACGCCCGCATCCGGGTGTTCTCCGAGACGACCATCACCGAGCTGCTGCTCGACGGTGACCGGGTGGCCGGCGCGTTCGGCTACTACCGGGAGTCGGGCGAGTTCATCCTCTTCGAGGCGCCGGCGGTCGTTTTGGCCACCGGTGGCGTCGGACGCTCCTACAAGGTCACCTCGAACTCGTGGGAGTACACCGGGGACGGGCACGCGCTGGCGCTGCGCGCCGGGGCGACGCTGATCAACATGGAGTTCCTCCAGTTCCACCCGACCGGCATGGTCTGGCCGCCCTCGGTGAAGGGCATCCTGGTCACCGAGTCGGTGCGCGGTGACGGCGGTGTCCTGAAGAACTCCGAGGGCAAGCGGTTCATGTTCGACTACGTCCCCGACGTCTTCCGCAAGCAGTACGCGGAGACCGAGGAGGAGGCGGACCGCTGGTACACCGACCCGGACAACAACCGGCGTCCGCCGGAGCTGCTGCCCCGCGACGAGGTGGCACGCGCCATCAACAGCGAGGTCAAGGCCGGTCGGGGCTCCCCCGCCGGTGGTGTCTTCCTGGACATCGCGAGCCGACGCTCGGCCGACGAGATCCGCCGCCGGCTGCCGTCGATGTACCACCAGTTCAAGGAGCTGGCCGACGTCGACATCACGGCCGAGCCGATGGAGGTGGGGCCGACCTGCCACTACGTGATGGGCGGCGTCGAGGTGGACCCGGATTCGGGTGCCGCCTTCGGCCACGTACGCGGGCTGTTCGCCGCCGGTGAGGTCTCCGGCGGCATGCACGGTTCCAACCGACTCGGTGGCAACTCCCTGTCCGACCTGCTGGTCTTCGGCAAGCGGGCGGGTGGGCACGCCGCCAGCTACGCCGACGGGCTGACCAGCAGGCCGAAGGTGGCGGTGGACGAGGTCGAGGCCGCCGTGGAGACGGCCCTCGCTCCGCTGCAACGGGACACCGGCGAGAGCCCGTACACCCTTCAGCAGGACCTCCAGGCGGTCATGGGGGATCTGGTGGGCATCATCCGCCGGGAGGGTGAGCTGGCCGACGCGCTGGTCCGGCTCGCCGAGCTGCGGGAGCGGGTGGCCAAGGTGAGCGCGGCCGGCGGTCGACGCTACAACCCGGGCTGGCACCTGGCCCTGGATCTGCGCAACATGCTGGTGGTCTCGGAGTGCACCGCGAAGGCCGCGCTGGAGCGGCAGGAGTCGCGCGGCGGGCACACCCGGGAGGACTACCCGGCGATGGAACCGAAGTGGCGGCAGGTCAACCTGGTCTGCGCGCTGGACGGCGACACCGTGCAGCTGACCCGCAAGCCGCTGCCGAAGATGCGGCCGGAGCTGATCGGCCTCTTCGACCGGGCCGAGCTGGCCAAGTACCTCACCGACGAGGAGCTCGCCGACTTCGACGCCCTCGTCGCCGACGCTGGAGAGGCGGACAACCGATGAGCGCGAAGCGTCAGTTCCGGATCTGGCGGGGCGACGAGAGCGGCGGTGACCTCCAGGACTACATGGTGGAGGTGAACGAGGGCGAGGTCGTCCTCGACGTCATCCACCGTCTGCAGGCCACCGACGCGCCCGACCTGGCCTGCCGGTGGAACTGCAAGGCCGGCAAGTGCGGCTCCTGCTCCATGGAGATCAACGGCAAGCCGCGGCTGGGTTGCATGACGCGGATGTCGACCTTCGGCGACGACGAGACCGTCACCGTCACCCCGCTGCGCACCTTCCCGGTGATCCGGGACCTGGTCACCGACGTCTCGTTCAACTACGAGAAGGCACGGGAGACCCCGGCGTTCGCGCCTCCGGCGGACGTCGCCCCGGGTGACTACCGGATGCAGCAGGTCGACGTCGAGCGCTCGCAGGAGTTCCGCAAGTGCATCGAGTGCTTCCTGTGCCAGACGGTCTGCCACGTGATCCGCGACCACGACGAGAACAAGCAGGCGTTCTCCGGCCCGCGGTACTTCATCCGGGCGGCCGAGCTGGACATGCACCCGCTGGACGCCCGGACCGACCGCAAGGAGTACGCGCAGGCCGAACAGGGCCTCGGCTTCTGCAACATCACCAAGTGCTGCACCGAGGTCTGCCCCGAGCACATCAAGATCACTGACAACGGGATCATCCCCATGAAGGAACGGGTCGTCGACCGCAGGTACGATCCCCTTGTGTGGCTTGGTAGCAAGATCTTCCGTCGGGGCGAGACGCCCCAGACCAGCGTGACCACCGCCCGTCAGGGCTCGGCGACGCCGGGCTCCGCCCGGGGTGGGGTGCACTCGCACGCGGGTGGCTCCCACGACTCGCGGGCTGAGGCGCAGGCGCAGAGCGGCGTCAACTGGCACCGGGAGGTGCCCCACCCGACCGCTCCGGCGGTCGACGACCGGGGCAAGCTGCCGCTGACCGAGCTCACCTTCGACCGGGCCGCCGCGCCGTCGCCGTTCGGTGACGACGTGACCTTCCCGCTGCCTCCGGAGCACCTCAACTTCGCCCACCCGGACCAGGACAAGCACTGACCACCCGAACCAGACGGGGGCCGCGGCTGTTGCCGCGGCCCTCGTCCCACTTCCAACC
>NZ_JARVKT010000038.1:0-60187 GCF_029809455.1 Micromonospora sp. DH14
TGATCAGCCAGCGGAGCTCCAGGTTCAAGGGCGTCTTAGAGTGACCACCCTCTATACCGGAGCTCCGCTGCTTTCCGTCTCAGACACGCCTTGACACCCACACCCGCCGCTTAACTGAACGGCGTTGCAACTAGTACTCCAGCAGGAGATCCGTTCTGACCTGCCGGGGCGGTGTGGTTTTGTCCGTGGGCGTGGAGCAGCCACCGCTGAGTCTCGTGGTTGTGTGGACCAAAGATACGGCGGTGGCTGCCGCCTACAGAGTAGACGCCCAGCGATGGTCTGGGCTGTTCGACGAGCTGATGGATGCTGTCGGGTCGCGTTTCAGGCGGCCTGAGCCTCGCCGGCGGGTGCGGGACTTCATGGCTGGGCTGCTGGCGCCGTTGCCGACCAAGAACTGCTGGACGATCGCCGAGCACGCCGGTGACGAGGGTCCGTCAGGGATGCAGGACCTGATCGGTCGGGCCAGCTGGGACGACGCGGAAGTCCGCGCTGACGTGCGGGACTTCGTCGCGGTCAAACTCGGGCATCCGGACGGTGTGCTGGTGATCGACGAGACCGGGGATCTGAAGAAGGGTGTGCACACCGTCGGGGTGCAGCGGCAGTACTCGGGCACTGCCGGGAAGATCGAGAATTGCCAGCTCGCGGTGCATCTGTCGTATGCCTCACCGGCCGGGCACACCCTGGTCGACGTCGCCCTCTACCTGCCGAAATCCTGGACCGATGATCCCGCACGACGGGCAGAGGCGGGAGTGCCCGACGCGATCGGGTTCGCCACGAAACCGCAGCTGGCACGACAGCTGATCGACACCGCCCTTGCGGGCGGGCTGCCATGCCGATGGGTCGCCGGCGACGAAGCCTACGGCGGTGACCCGCACCTGGCCACGGCGTTACGCGACCATCGACTCGGCTACGTCCTCGCCGTCGCCCGCTCGCACCGGGTCCCGACCGGCATCGGTGTCCAGCGGGCGGATCAGATCGCCGCCGGCCTGCCGACCCGGGCGTGGCAGCGGATCTCCGCCGGCCCGGGGGCGAAAGGCACCGCTACTACGACTGGGCGTTCGTCACCCTGCCCCAGGCCGCCGACCAGCGCGGCGGTCACCACTGGCTGCTGATCCGCCGCAACCGCACCACCGGTGAGCTGGCGTTCTACCGCTGCTGGTCACCCGAATCGGTTCCGCTGCGCCATCTGGTCGCCGTCGCCGGCCGACGATGGAGCATCGAGGAATCGTTCCAAGCCACTAAGACCGGCCTCGGCCTGGACCAACACCAACACCGCCGCTGGCGGGCCTGGCACCGCTGGACCGCCCTCGTCATCGCCGCTCACGCGTTCCTCGCCGCCGCAGCGGCCAGCACCACCAGCCCACAGGACCTGGCCCCGATCACCGTCAACGAACTCCGACGGCTGTTCCACGCCCTGATCATCGAACCCACCCGACGCGTCGGCGACGTCATCGCCTGGTCCATCTTCCGACGGCGGCATCAAGCCGAAGCCAAGCTCAGCCACTACGCCCGGCAAGCCCTGACGGAGCCCTGAAAATGATCTCCTGCTGGAGTATTAGGTCAGCCGCGGCAATGTTGGAACGTAGGTGATGGACGCTGGTGGTGCCGGGGATTGGGATGACCCGCACGCCGTGTGCCTGCTGTCGGTGGTGCACCCAGGCGAGTGCAACTTGCCCGCTCGTGGCGTCGTGTCTACCTGCGATCTCGCCCAGTGCGGCGGGTAGGCCGCTCGCTACGTGCTCGTCGGCTGTGCTCGCAGGTTGGTGGAGCTGTCCATGACCGTTTGGGGAGTGGGCTACGACGATCACTCCGAGGTCGGCCGCGGTAGGCAGCAGCTCCCGCTCGATCAAGGCTGCCGAGAAGGACCTCAAGGAACTGGTGATCGCCCGCGGCTCCACCCTGATGGACCTGCACGGCATTGGCCCGTCAGGTGCAGCCCCAACTGCTGGCAGACGTCGGCGACATCCGCCGCTTCGCCGACCGCAACCGGTTCGCGTCCTGGAACGGCACCGCCCCGCTCGACGCCTCCTCCGGCGACCAGAAGCGTCACCGGCTCTCCCGCGCCGGCAACCAGCGGATCAACCGGGCACTGCACATCATGGCCGTGGTCCAACTGCGCAACCGCACCGAAGGCCGCGCCTACTTCGACACGAAGAAAGCCGCCGGGAAGACCTCCATGGAAGCCATGCGGGCGCTAAAGCGGCGACTGTCCAACGTCGTCTACGCCCGCATGCACGCAGACCAACAACGACGACAGGCGGCGGATCCGGGAGGGCACTCGGGGACGACTCTGCAATCCAGCGTGACCGACCTGACCCCGGACATCGGCCCTTCAGACAAGCCACTTCCCGGACCCGCCACCACCCAGCCTGAACCCGCCCTCCGAGCGGTGTCTTGACACAAAGGGGTGCCATGAGCGCGCACCCGATCAAGCGAGCACCCTCCCGCCACTGACAGCCTGAGCGTGCATCCTGGTCGTCACGAGGACGGCGCTCGTGACTGGCTCAGGGCGATGAGTACGGGTCGATGAGAGGCTCCGGCGCGCCATGAATGGCATTGAGAAGGCCGTCCCACACGTCTTCCGCGGCAGCGCGAACGGCTGGGTCAAGGTTACGGTGCACGATCCACTTGGCATCGGCCAGCCCTGTGCCGGTCGCGTCGGCAACAGCTCCGATCACGGCGATCGGCGGATCACCGCGCCGCAGCAGGTGCTGCGCCATCTCGTCCGGGCTCGCCCCACTGCGGCGGGGCAGGTGCCCGTCCTGCGGTTCCGGCACGCAGCGGAGGTCGACGCCGCTCGGGAGGCTGCGCCCGGCGTTGCCTGGTTGGCTGTCACCCAAGCCCAGGCGGTGATCGCCGCGGCGATCCTGCGGCACCTGCACGCCGTCATCACCACCGGCCAACGCTGGGACCCGGTCATCGCCGCCCACGGCACTACACATCCCGCGGCGATGCCCATCGCCGCCTGACATCAGCAGGCAGCCCGTCAAGCAGGGTTGGGCAAGCCCCACGCGGCATTGAGGAACCACGGTCACCTCGACGCACATCATGGGCAGCCCCGCCCGTCGTCTCACCAACCCGATTACACGCTGCAGGGACCACCCCATTACGGCTATTCAGGGACAGACGACGGACGAGGCACCGACCAACGCATGACCCAAACGTCTTACGCTGATGTGAGGACATTCGGCCTGGGATGGCCGTGGTCGGGACGTGGGGTCCGCATGCCAGGCCGACTCGCTGCCGAGGACGTGACGGCGGTGTCCTTGCCGTCCACGCCGGGGGATCCATCGTCGCAGGTCACTGCCCTTGCCTGTGGTCACTCCCGTTGCCGGGTTGCGATGTCGATGGCGCGCCGCATCGTGGTACCGAGGGGTTGGCTGGTGCGCAAGGCTGTTTGTCCGGCGGCGAGAACGGCTCCGGTGACGGCGCCGACGATCGCGGCGGCGCCGATGTCGTCGAGTTCGTCGGTGTAGGTCTGCCGGAGGGCGGCGGCCAGTTGTTGCTGGGCGTCGAACGCCCGCTGCAGCATCGTCGCTCGCAGCGCCGGAACCGAGGTGATCAGGTCAAGCCGGATCCTCTCCAGCTCGCCGGCCGGGTCGCGGAGTCCTGTCCCGGCCTCGGTCAGCATCTGATGCATCGCGCGCCGCAGGACGTCGAGCGCCGTCTCGCCGGAGTGACGCTCCGCGATCACGTTTAGTCCGGCGCGCAGGATGTGCTCGCCGTCCTCGGTGAGGACCAGGTCTTCTTTTGTCGCGAAGTGGTTGAAGAACGTCGCGTTGGACACCTCGGCGGCCGCGGCGATCTCGGCGGTGGTCGTCTGGTCGTACCCCTTCTGAGCGAAGAGTCGGTACGCCGTCTCGATCAACGCCCTCCGGGTGCGCTGCTTCTTCCGTTCTCGCAGTCCAACAGGCTCGGTCATGCGGACAGAGTACTAGAGGCACCTCAATGTTATAGTTACCTCAATTTTAGAGCTTGTGTAGTTATGTGCAGGGCGTGGGGAAGGAGCAACCATGACGATCGACGCGTTCCTCGAGCGACTGGAGTACCGGGAGCCCGTCCGGGCCGATCTGGCCACGCTGCGGGGGTTGCACCGGACGTGGCGATTGCGGGTTCCGTACGAGAACATCGACATCCAGCTCGGCAGGCCGGTCCTGCTCACACCGGACGCACTGGTGGACAAGTTCGCGCGCCGTAGGCGCGGAGGCCTCTGCTACGAGATGAACGGCGCACTCGCACTGCTGCTGCAGGCGGTCGGGTTCACGGTGACGATCGTGGAGGCAGGAGTGCTTCGCGCTACCCGCGGCGATCGGCAATGGGGCAACCACATCGCCCTGCTGGTGGATGTCGAGGGAGAGCACTGGCTGGCCGACACGGGAATCGGGGACGCGTTCCTCGAGCCGCTGCCGTTGCGGGAGGGTGCACATCGGCAGGGGAGGCTGACCTACCGGACGGAGCGCCTCGATACCGGAACTTGGCGAATGCACCATCATCCGGAGGGCACGGCGTCCTCCTACGATTTTCGTACCGTGCCGCGCGAACTCGCCGAGTTCGCCGACCGGGCGCGGAACAAGTCGGCAGACTCCCCGTTCGTCAGGGTGCTCGTGGCACAACACCACCACGACGACCACGAGCTGGCCCTCCGCGCGCGCACGATCACCCGCACCGGCCCTCACGGTGCCGACCGACGCACGTTGTCCACCCTCGACGAGTTCGCCGAGGCGCTGGCCGAGTTCCAGATATCGCTGGACGACATCGAACCCGAACAGCTGACCGCGCTGTGGGAGAAGACCGCCCACCAGCACGAGGCCTGGCTGGCCATCCAGGAACGAGCCGTGCAGACCTGAGCATGAAGAGCCGGGGCCCGCGCACCATCAGAGACCGGCCCAAACCATCGAGCCACCTGGCCATGACCTGAACATCCGCTCATCGGCTACTTGTTTCATTGACCTGCGACCGTGGCCCGGCCAGGCTTCGGTCGAGGCACCCGGGCTGTCGCTCTCACATCGGCTGCCCGCGCTGGTCGTGTGGCTCTCATTTGGCCTGCGCAGTTCCGGGTGCCGCCTTAGGGCGGGGAGAGGCTCAAGAGGGGTTTGCTCGGCTCGAAGTAGCGTTGCCCTCCCGGCTCGACAACCCAGGCGGATCGAGCATCGGAGGACGCGGTGAGTAGCACGTCAGATCGTGTGGTCATCGGGATGGACCCGCACAAGCGCTCTGCCACGATCGAGGTCATGGCCGGCGACGAGACGATTGTCGGCGGCGGCCGTTCCGACACCGGCCGGGACGGCTTCGCGGCGATGAGGAAGTACGCCATGCAGTGGCCGAACCGGGTTTGGGCGATCGAGGGCTGCCAGGGCATCGGCCGACACATCGCCAACCGGCTACTGGCCGATGGCGAGCATGTCGTCGACGTCCCGCCGAAGCTGTCCGCCCGGGCGCGGGTGTTCGCCACCGGGCAGGGCCGCAAGACCGACGCCACCGACGCCCACTCCATCGCGCTGGTCGGCACCCGCATGGCCGGCCTGCGCCCGGTGGTCAACGATGAGCAGCTGGCCCTGCTGCGGATCCTGGTCGACCGGCGCCGCTCCCTCGGCGAAGACCACACCCGGATGGTGTCCCAGCTGCACCAACTACTCCTCGAGCTGATCCCTGGTGGGGCGAAGAAGAGCCTGTCCGCCGCCCAGGCCAAGGCACTGCTGGCCACGGTCAGACCCCGTGACGCAGTCGGCAAAGCCCGCCGCGGGGTCGCCGCGGAGCTGATCAGCGACCTCGAACGGGTCTACCGGCGCTCCAAGGAGGCAGACAAGGAACTGAAGGAGCTGGTCGCCTCCACCGGCACCACGCTAATGGACCTGCACGGCATCGGGCCGTCCGGCGCCGCCCGGCTGCTGGTCGAGGTCGGTGCCATCACCCGCTTCCCGAACCGGGCCCACTTCGCCTCCTGGAACGGCACCGCCCCCATCGACGCCTCCTCTGGCGAGCAGGTACGACACCGGCTCTCCCGCGCCGGCAACCGGCAGATCAACCGCGTGCTGCACATCATGGCCACAGTCCAGCTGCGCAACCCCACCGAAGGACGCGCCTACTTCGACCGCAAGAAAGCCTCCGGCAAGACATCGATGGAAGCGATGCGCGCCCTGAAACGACGCCTGTCCGACATCGTCTACCGGCGAATGATCAGCGACGCGGTGGCCACGGCGGCGGGCCCGGGAGGACAACGGGGAACGGCAACTGGCTCCAGCGTGACCGGCTCTCATCCCCAAGCCGGCTCTTCGGAGAAGTCACTTCCCGGACCCGCCGAGACCCAGGATAGGACTCTCCTCCCGGCGGCGTCTTGACACAGAGGGGAGCCAGATCCGGATGCCTGCGCTGGCCCGTTTCGGCTACGGTCCGTGATGCGCTTCGGCAGTGGGCGGCCCCGGCGAAGAAGAACTCGCTCAGAACGAATACGCGCTCTTGCCAGTCAGGTTTCTACCCTGGTCGCACCGCAGTGATGGTTCGGCCCCCGCAGGACCCGACCGACCCGGGTTTCCGAGGTCGGCAGGGCGGCATCCGGGCGCCGGAGGTGTGATCCCGTCCGCCGGTGAGGGCGATGTTTGAAGGTGGCAATGCCCGAAGCGGCATCGATAGCCGCACACAATGCCCACGGCTTAATCTTCATCAGCGGGTGTTCGACCTTGCCCCCGTGCGGCGATGCCTGTTCGCCGTGCGCTCCACTTAAGCCTCATCATTTATCCTGTAGCGGAGTCCGCTCGCCCTCTACCTACCTACGACGCGAACGCGAAAAAAGTGAGACGGCCTTGCGGGACCTAGTGAATGAAAACTGCGAAGTCGATCTCTAACGCCCCAGGTCAAGAAGCCTGCTCCCCGCGCACGCGGGGGTGATCCCGCCCGCTCCGCGGCGTTCTGCGCTGCCGTTGCCTGCTCCCCGCGCACGCGGGGGTGATCCCAACTCAATATTGAAACCCCAGGAGGGTTCGATCTGCTCCCCGCACACGCGGGGGTGATCCTCAGAAGGACAACGGCGTCTACATCCTGTGGTACTGCTCCCCGCGCACGCGGGGGTGATCCCTGCGATGATCGTCCGCGCAGCCTCTTCCGCTTCTGCTCCCCGCGCACGCGGGGGTGATCCCAAGCCGAACAGCACCTCACCCACCTGATGTGGCTGCTCCCCGCGCACGCGGGGGTGATCCGAACCGCAACGGTCCGAAGGACACGGTGACAGTCTGCTCCCCGCGCACGCGGGGGTGATCCCGATGAGGGCCAGGTGGTGGCAGAGCGGTTCCCCTGCTCCCCGCGCACGCGGGGGTGATCCGGCCAAACCGACCGCCTCCAGACCCTGGGCCTGCTGCTCCCCGCGCACGCGGGGGTGATCCCGAGCCCGAGGACACCGACACCGATCGGGTGACCTGCTCCCCGCGCACGCGGGGGTGATCCGGTCCGCCAACTCGTGGCCCAGGAGCGGTACGCCTGCTCCCCGCGCACGCGGGGGTGATCCCCGGGCCGGCCGCGGGTTGGGTGTGCGCCGGTGCTGCTCCCCGCGCACGCGGGGGTGATCCGGACTTCGCCAACGAGCCGGAGATTGCCGCGCTCTGCTCCCCGCGCACGCGGGGGTGATCCCGTCCGGGCGGACGGGCCCGTTCCAGGGGCTCTGCTCCCCGCGCATGCGGGGTGATCCCCAGTGATTGACCTGTGGTCACACAGTGACCTACTGCTCCCCGCGCACGCGGGGGGTGATCCCGCGACCAGGCGCGAGCGGATCGGGACCAGGCGCTGCTCCCCGCGCACGCAGGGGTGATCGGGCCAGCCGGGTGGCGAGGTCGTGGACCTCGGGCTGCTCCCCGCGCACGCGGAGGTGATCCTCGTGGTACTCGGCCCGGAATTGCCACCCACCTCTGCTCCCCCGCGCACCCGGGGGCGATCCGTCGGCGGTCGAGAAACCGGTAGGTAACCGGGGGACGGCCCAGCCGTAAGAGCGATTTATCAGAACCTGCTCAGCCGACTACTCAACGCCAAGCAGCTTGAGGATCGCATGAACGGGCACCACGTACCGCCGGCCCACACGCAGAAGGCGCACCGGGAACTCGTTGGTTTTGGCGAGATCGTAGGCCTTCGTGCGTCCGATTCCCAAGATCGCTCCAGCGGTCTCAATATCGGTGGTGACGCCCAGGTCACGCACCGCATCGATCGTCCACACCTGATCTTGCAACCGACTCGACTGGCGTCCGTCGCTTGTGGTGGTTGCCATCGTCCGCGCCCCCTAAGGTCGTGAGCACGCCAAAGTCGGCGTCAGTCCTCACGATGCGGGCAACCGATTGCCTGGGGCGTTCCCAACGTAAGCAACCCAACCGGCAACGACATCAGCAATAGCAATCACGTGGTTAGAGCCCCTCCTGGAGGCCGGTACACCGGCCGACTCGAAGTCGGAAGACAGCAGGCTGTAAAGCTGGAGACGGAAGCCAGGTCTGAACAGGCGCTTCCAGCACGGCTACGCCCTGGGGGACCAACTTGCGGCGTCGCCGAGCACCGCTTCCATCAACTCAGCGGCCTTCCGTTCGCTCTCCGGCAACACGTGGGTGTAGACCTCTCGCGTCGTGCGGCTGTCGGCGTGACCGAGCCGCCGCTGCATCACGTGCTCGGGAACGCCAGCGTCAGCGCCGGTGGTAGCGGAGGTGTGCCGCGCATCGTGAAGGGAGATGACGGGAACGCCGGCGTCGGCACAGGCCTTCGCCCATTGATCGGTGAAGTACTTCGGGTAGTACGGCTCCCCGTCCTCCCGGCAGAACAGGTAGCCGCCGTCGTGGTACAGGACTCCGGCATCGACCTTCTCCGCATCCTGGCGCGTTCGGTGAGCGTCCAGCTCCGCTACCAGGGCCGGCCCGAGCGCTGCCGCCCGCTTGCTCTTGCCCTTGGGCGCCTTCTCCACGACTCCGTTGCTGGTAGTCGTGCGTTGCCAGTGCAAGAGCAAGACGCCTCGGTCGAGATCCACACGCGGCCACTTGAGACCGGCCAACTCTCCACGTCGGGTGCCGACGACGATCGCCAGGACCCAGGCGGCGCGCAGCCGATGATCGGCGTGGTGCTTGAGGAACTTCGCCGACTGCGCGGGTGTCCAGACGCCCTTACGGCCCATCGTTTCCCGCTCGGCCGGCCGGGGTTGCCGCACACCATCGACGTTGACCCCGAGGTCGCTCAACGCCTTCATCAGGACCCGGTGCACGATCCGGACGGTGGTCGACGAGAGCGGGCCGCCGTTCTTGCCACCGCTCTTCAGCAGCTTCTTGTACAGCTCGTGGATCACTCGCTTGTCGAGGGCGTAGAGCTGCCGCGCGCCGATGTGCGGCACCACGTAGCAGCGCATGATGTCCCGGTAGTTGCTGAGCGTCGTCTCTTGGACATCCAGCTCGCGCTCGTTGAGCCAGCTCTCCAACTCGGCAGCGACGGTGCCGTCGGCCCCGAGGTCCGCTCCCCCGTAGGCGGCGCGGGCGTCCTGCTCCGCCTTCAGGGCGGCAGCCTGGTTGGGGAACCCCTGCCGCTTGTGCTGGCGACGCCGCCCATTGGCGTCGGGTGGGAGGTCGATGATGAAGAACCAGCGGGTCTGGCCGTTGGCGAGGCGGTAGTTGTAGACAGCCATGCGGCTGCACCTCCGCAGTAACGGGATCGAGGGATGCAACCCACGTTAAGCGATCTCCGTTACCGCCAGTGTTACCGCAAGATCACACATGATCTTCTATATCCGCTGGTGAATACCAGTCGGGACGGCCGGATTCGAACCGACGACCCCTTGACCCCCAGGACGATTTGCTAAGCGGTCCCGCACGTCACGCACGCTGTCCCAACATCAGGCCGTGTAGTCGAGGGCATGTCGTCCACCATCACGCACGACGTGTGGTCCCCTCCTGGTCCCCGGTCGCATCTCCAGGAGCTGACCGCTGTTGACCCTCGCCAAACGCCCCATCGGGCACGGAGCGGGGGCGCCTCCCTCCCCTGCATTGCTAAGACCAAGACGCCTGTCGGCCGGCGTCTGCACGTGTCGCTGACTTGCTCGTCCCGTCGGCTCGCGTCCGGTGATGCCTGACTCGGTCGGCCAACTGGTCTGCACGAATGGCTATACAGCCCATATCGGGGCAGACGCCAGTGCGCGACGCGCCGAGGTCAAGTTGAGGTCAGTTAATCGATCAGCTGTGGTGCATGGTCTTAAGGTTGGCAGGGTGCTCACCTCCCTGCTTCCCGGAATCCGGCATTTGCGCGCCCCTCTGGCAGCGGGGTACATCCTGCTGGTTGCAGGCTGGATAGGTTTCGGCCCGTGGTTACGCGATCAGGGAGCCGCGTCACCGGTAATCGAGAACCTGATCGTAGTTGGCGGTTGGCTAGACAAAGCCGCAATCCTTGCTGCCGCGACCTTCTGTGCTTACCTCTTGGGCATCATCTCTACGACCACAAATGGGCTCTTCCGCCCAGATGTTGAGCAACATGCGTACTTTAGAGAGATCGGGTCAATGCTCGAAGGCGGAGGTGAACCGACGCATTGGCTCTGGCTCAAAGCGCACTACACCGGCCCTCCCACAGTAGTCGCCCCTATCGTGAATGCAGTGACCGGCGTCCTTGACGACCAATTCAAGGAGAATGACGAATACGCGGCCGAACTACGAAGGGAGTTCTGCCGAACATACGAAGCCTATCAACGCAGCCACCCTGAACTGACGCCAGTCCTTCCCCAAGATATCCCAATCATGGAGCATTTAGCCGAGCAGACCACTCTTCGATGGATACTGCCGAGCCTCGACCAGCAGGGGTTCAGTAACTCCCGACAGGTACTTGAAGACCTAGACCCCACGGCTCAACGACTCATAGGAGTCGACCAAGAGCTATATAATGAATTCGACAGAGTGCGCTCGGAAGCCGAATTCCGACTCAGTCTTATTCTCCCCCTTACCCTCCTCTTCGCTGTGACGGCCTGGCGATCATCGCAGTGGCTCCTGCTGGGTTTGGCGGTCTGCTTCCTTCTGGCCAGGATCGGTCGGCGGGAGTACGTCCATTCTTATGAGCTACTTACGCAGTGGATCCTTGCCGGAAGGATTAAGTCTCCGGCGCTGGAGCGTGCGCGTACCGAAATTGTCAGACCGGACGTGTCCATCGAGGGTCTCTACTTCATTGCAAACAATTTGTTCTACGAAGAGAATGCGAATCGGTTAAAGCGAATGCGGAATTGGCTTCGCCGGAAACGCTTTGGCCCTTTCCGGCACTACCAACTGCTCTAATTTGAGGTTAGGCGACTCGGGACAAGACGCCTTGCCGCCCCGGACCAGCCGAAACAGCATCGACTCCCTGCGGGCAGCTGTAACCGACGCCCAAAATGCTGCCCGACAGAGGCGCTAGTGAGGAGCCATCCGATCAGTCAAATGAATCTGCTTTAGATCGCGCCAGATCCATTGCACTACTCTTTTGGTCGCTGGCATTCGATCCAATGGAGAAAACGAACTCCCGTCGGCGAACGTCGTCATCGTCCACGAAGGCAGGCTCGGCCGGTACGCCCGACGTCGCTGGCGGAACTCGTCTAGGAACTCAT
The DNA here is from genome assembly GCF_029809455.1 of Micromonospora sp. DH14. NCBI lineage: Bacteria > Bacillati > Actinomycetota > Actinomycetes > Micromonosporales > Micromonosporaceae > Micromonospora > Micromonospora sp. DH14. The sequence goes on from NZ_JARVKT010000038.1 coordinate 11,570, forward strand.
CTGAGTAGCCGTCAAACTCGACCCCTTCGCGAGCAGGCGAAATCCGAACCAGATTTTCGGACCCGGCCGGCAACGGAAGGGTCGTGTACCGGACGTGCGCCCGCCTCGATACGACTCGCACCTGCCCAGTCAGTTCCACGGGCCTCAGGCCATCCAGGCTTAGCACGGGCCGCAGATCCGGGAAAAACTCGGATACGATTTCGTCATAGGCTTGAAGCGCCGATCTGTACACCTCTGAGATACGACGCGCCAACTGATCCGGGGAATAGCCGCTCCATCCCTCTAGGTCGACCAGGGGCATGTCTGAAGTCGGGTACGGACCGTCGATGGTGCTCGCCAACTCTTCGAGCGAGGAGCCGGCAAGTGCTTGGAGTTGTTCACGATCGTACCCCCTCCGACCCCCCACCTCGATAAAGTCACCACGGTGCTCGTCCAATACCTCAAGGAGACGAACGGCTTCGGATTTGACCTTCGCGGCCCACACGCGGGGCCCATCTATTAGCGGTGCAGCGAACCCCCCGGGAACCAATGAACATGCAAGGTCGTGCTGCCACTCTGCCCTGAGGGATGGAACATCAGGGTTACCCATAAGAGTCTTAAGAAAATCTTCGAACACATTAATTAAGACCGTCTGAATGAATCTCCACGGCCACGCTGGATGGGTCGCGCAAGCAACAGCGTAGTGCCACAGCATTCGAGTCGACTCACTTGAACGAGCGGAATCACCGGAGGGAGCCGCTACCCAGAGGGAGAAGTCAGCCATGTTCCCGGACACCGCTACTCTGACGTCAAGCTCTTCCCACGTATAACCGTACCGTGCAGCGAGTAGGTGAAAGGGTGCCGGAAGCGCTCTGCGCCACAACTCCAGTGATATCCGTATCCGCTCCGTCATGACCTCAGTGGGTGGCAGCGCTAACGGGTCGCCCCCGCTCGCTCCCCCGGAATGCCATTTCGGCACCGCCTCGCCGATCAACCACGATGCTGTACCCGGGTTGACGGATAACAAGGGCGCAATCAGAGCGAGCGTTTCATCCCAGCTTCCCACTGCCACCGAAAGCATCCACGCTAGCCGCCATCGCTCCCACAATGACAGCGATTCGATCTGCCTACTGACCGGGACCTCACCCCTTAGTAACGCCTGCGCAGCGAAATATTGTTCAATCGTCGGATTCGGAAAACTGAGCAAGCGGTTCCGACGAACAATCAGGCGCGTGGCGGTCAGGGCATCGCGAACCTCGGGTGGGCCCGCCTCTGATTCGGGCACTGGCCCCCCGTACTCAGTCGTCTTGCTCGCCAACTTGCGTAGAGACTGATAGACATCAACGCCGCTTCGACTCTCCCTAGCTAGAACGTCTTCCACCAGAATTGCAAGAAGACCAGCAGGGGTCACTGAGCGCGGACGGTCGAGAGCAAAGTAACGAGCTGCGAGGATTGCGAACAACGGCTTGTGCAGTTCAGAACGTAACGGTTCAGGGAAGTCGGTCGGAAATAGTCGCCTGTCCGCGACGATCTCTAAGATCCGAGAAGTCTGCATCTCGGATAATGGCGGCATTGCAACCGGATCGCGCCACCTGACGAAACCCGGACGCGAGAAGAGCACAGTTCGGGAACCTGGAAAACGATGAGCGAGAGACCGAGCCGATTTTGCAATTCCCTCTGCCGCGTCTCTGTCGACCTCATCCAGACCATCAACTACTAATGAGAAGGTTCGGCAACCCTCCGGGATGGCTTGCTTGACAAAATTCTCAAAGTCGACTTTCGAAGCACTTCGACCGTCTAGCATTATTGGCCAGCGTTCGTCCGAATCGGCCGCCGCCGCAGTGATTGCCCTGCGGTGTATGACCTCAGCAAGGGTGGATTTTCCGGATCCGAGCTCACCCGTAATCAGCGCGACCTCCGACTCTGCAATATCCACATCAGCAACCAAATCCTCAACCTGCAGTTCTAGCCTGTCAACTACTTCCGCAGGGAGCTGAAGGGATTCCCATCGCTCCCGCACCCGGATCGCCGAATCCTGGCTCAGCACCTCTAAAAGTTCTCGCCGGCTAGGAGCAGTGATCGGGTTGAGGTTGGTCAGCTCGCTATGCTTCTGCGGGTGCTCAAGAAATAGCACGCTAACCGCGCTAACGATCACGTGTAAAAATATCACGCCCGCAAGCAGGGCAAGCGTAGTTATTCCAGGATTACCTGTTGCGACGTTTACCACCACGGCCACTGCCGCTACCGTCAAAACCTCAGAAACAACCTTGGTCAGCCTTATATCTGAAATTGCAAGCAGGAACTTCTGCTTTTTCGTCAAAATCATCACATCCGAGCGATAATGAATAAGGCAAAGGATTTGCCCTCTACCGGGCATGGCTCGCGCTCACGGGTTACGTCGCCCCGAATGGGCCTGACACGGCGGGTAGGACCTAGCCTCGCGGCCATGCCTCCCATGCGTCCGCAAGGATTTCACTCAGCTTCGACCTTGCTGGGGTCCACCTAAGACTGGTCTGCGCGCGGCTGACGTCGGCGACAAGCTCCGGCGGTTCGGGCTTGGGCGGTTGACGGTGGACGGTCACCGGGCGGCCGGTGACCTGTTCGGCGGTGGCTACCACGGTGGCCATGCTCGTTCCGATGCCTGAGCCAAGGTTGATGGTCTGGCTGGCACCTGGCTTGCAGACGGCCAGGGCAAGCCGGACTGCGGCAGCAACATCGGCCACATGCACGAAGTCCCGCACTGCCGCCCCGTCGCCATTGAGGGTTACGTGGTCGAGTTCTCCGGTGATCGCGCGGAACACGTTCGGGATGATCCGTGCGCGGTCGGTGTCGGTAACGCCGTCGACGGCCCCAGCGATGTTGAAGGGCCGGAGGATGACCGCGCCGATTGCTCCTGTCGCCGCGTACGCCGCGACCATGTGCTCAGCCGCGACCTTGGACGCCGCGTACGGGCTCTCGGGGTGCGGATCGAGGTCTTCGGACAGTGCGCCTTGGTGCTGCGACCCATAGACGATGTTGGTGGACGCGAAGACCAGAGAGGCCGGCGCGGTGCTCGTCCGTGCGGCGTCCAGGGCCATAAGCAAATTCAGGGTGCCGGTCGCGTTGACGTCGAAGTAGCCCAGCGGGTCAGCGAACGAGTCCCGTCCGCTGGTCAGCGCCGCAAGGTGTACGACTCCGTCGTACCCGCTCTCTTGGACGATCTCGGAGACTCGCGCACGGTCCCGGATGTCTCCCGTCACCAACTCGACCCCTGACGGGGCGGTGCGGTCACCGCAACCCCGGGTCATGACCGTGACCCGGTCCCCGGCGGCAAGCAGGTCGCGGGCTACGGCGCGGCCGAGAAATCCCAGGCCACCAGTTACCAGTACGTGCACGTCAGCTTCTCCCCAGGATCGTGCGGCGGTGTTCCCACGCGAGTTCAAGGCATCCGGCCGCCGCCGGTGCCAGCCGCCCGCTGGCGGTCAGTTCGTCGATGGTGTGCCGGGTGAACGGCAACGCCGAGGTTGGCCGTACCCGCCCGGTCTTGACCACGGTTCCCTCAGCGTTGGAGTCGACCATGTCGGCGAACAGGTGGTCATAGGTGGGACCGTCAAACACGGCGACGGTCAGAATCTCGCCCCACAGGGTGAGTGCGTCGAGCGCGACGCCGAGACAGAACACCCGCACCCCGCCGGACGCATACGCCCGGTCGAACGCCGCCAGCGGTTCCGCGCTGTAGTCCGCCGGCTCGCCGTCGCCGCCGTGCTCGGCACTGCCAAGGAATTCCTCGCTGTACTCCCGCATCATGTTGCGCCACAGGTCGAAGTCGGCCACCTGGGCGGCGGGCAGGACGCTCGATGGCTGGAACACGCCCGCCGGCATGATGTGCAGCATTCCCCCGGCTACGGCGACGTTGCCAGCTGCGCGGTTGTGCAGCACGAAGGACGCTCCGTCGTCGTCTACCCGCAGGGTGAGCGTGTCGGTTGACGGCGCTGTCGGTCGGCGGCTGGGCGTGAACGGGTCGCCCACGAGCCGCCGGAAGCTCAGGTGTCGCCAGGATGCCGGCAGGATGCCGCTTCCGTCGCCGGCTACGTGGTACATCGCCATTTCGTGTGCAAGCGCTTCCGAGACATCGACACCGCCGAAGTACGTGCCGGTGGTGAAGGTGAGCGCATTGTCGGGCTGGCTCCAGTCGACTCCCGCGAGGTGCCACGCGAGCCGGTTCTCAAAGAGCCGCGGCTGTTCAACATCCCGCAGGGCGAAGCTGTAGCGCTGGTGCCGCCGCCCGTCCGACGCCAGCGGCCGTACGCCGGCCGACGCGTCCTCGGTCCCAGTGACAAGGGGCGCGGTTCCCTCCGGGGCAAGCCCAATTCCGAACCGTGCCAACTCGATCGGGGTCGACGGCAACCATTGCGGCGCCGCAATCAAGCCGCTGTCACCTACCCGCTGGTCTACGTCGTAAAGGCGTGCCGCCTCGCGTGCAAGCTGCACACGGTGAGCGTTCAGCTTCCGCCGGACCGCTCGCCACTCTTCCTGGCTGTTTTCGGCCTGTGGGTGAGACACCGGATCTTGGTAGATCGCGAAACCTCCGGAATCGTTCTTTGGACTGTCGCGCTGCCTGGGCGTGACGCGCTGCCTAGTGAGTCCAAGATCCTGCACAGATACGCCGAAGTGCTCGGCAAGAAGCTGCCGGTAGAGCGCAGACGGATACGTGATCCCTCGCTCCCACCTGCTGACCTGATTGGCGGTCACAGCCAGTCTCTTCCCGCGCGCCGCTCCCAGGCGGTTCAACCCATCCGCCACGTCCTGCTGAGTCTCGCCCGCAGCGTCGCGGAGGTTGTACAGGGCGAGATTCGGGGTGGCATCCCTGGCGTGAGCAGGCACGACGGCCCCTCCTTTGCTGGCGTAGACACCCGCTGACGCGCAACCGCGCCTAGTCGATGCCTAGTCGACGGCGTTTACCCGGCTGGTGAACGGCGTTCGGGTGCGCGTTCGGAACTGGTGTCCTTATCGCCATGACCGACATCGACACCCATCCGCTCTACGGCATCCGCGAGCCGCCGCACCTCGGCGTGCAGTTGGTCCAGCCGCGCGAGTACCAGCGACGAACTGTCCGCCCGCCCTACTCCCCCGCCGCTGTTGGGCGGTGTGGCCCCGGTCAGCACGGCATGAAGGTAGTCGTCCGGCCAGCCGAGAGCCTGCGAGATCGCGGCGAGAGTGCGCTGCGACCGCTTCCGGGTCGCGGTCGCCTTTTGCAGCTCACGCAGGGTGGCAACCGACACCTTGGACCGCTCCGCCAACTCCTGCTGTGACAGCGGCAAATCGGCCATCCGGCCGTTGATTGCGCTGGCCACAGCCTGCCAATCCTCCACCCGATGCCTCCCTGTCTGACTGCTTGATCCGCTGATCCTAGTCCCCCGCACCTCGTTGACATCGCACAACTTCAGCGCTAATTTTAGCGCTGAAATCAGCCATCCAGCCGCCGGGAAGCCGGGGAAGGCAGCCACCTCGCTGCGCGCCCACGAGCCCGTCGTGTCTGGCCGTTTCCCTGACAACTCAATGGGGCCGCACCTCCCCGAAAAGGTCGCCACGCACGGCCAAGGTCCGTGCAGCTCATATCCCGAATTGGCGTGGCGGCGCGGCTGACCCTTGCCCGCGCAGCCACACCCATCGACTTACCGGAGGTTCCCCCGTGCGTACGCACCTTGCCCCCGTCACCGCCGGACCGACGGCCGCCGACCTGGCCGCGATCGACAGGGAGTGGCCGCTGATCGCGGCCGAACTGGACCTGTTGGACGCCGAGATCACGCTCATCTACGCCGAGGACCACGGCGGACCGACCGCGCTGGACTGGCGTCGGCTGCGCCGGGCCGAGGCCCGCGTCACCCGCGCCGCCACCGACACCGCGACCCGCACCGACCCGCGCCGCGCGGCCTGATGTCGCGCACCCGCGCCGCCTTCCACGACCCGGACGGCACGCGGTACGGCATCCCGACCTATTGGTGGAAGGGTGCCCCGCCCGGCTACGCCACCCGCCGTCAACTGACCGCCGCCGGCCTGCGCCCCGGTGGTCAACCCGTCGCCGCTCAGGTGCTCTGGCAAGGGGTCGGCGGCACCCGCACCGCGTACCTCTACCGGGTCGACCTCGCCGCGCCGAAGCGCACCGCGACCCCCGCGCAACGCACCGCCATCGGCAAGGCACTCACGGCCCGCCGGACCTGCCGCACCTGCCACCAGGTGCGGCCGTACTTCATCCCGCGCTCGCTGGGCGAATGCCTCGCGTGCGCCTTCCCCCAGGAGGACGCAGCATGACCGCCCCCACCATCAACGGCACCCGCTACCCCCAACCCATCGAAGACCTGCTTCCGGCGGCCCGCGCGCTGGACCTGCCGGACGGGGAGGTCTTCCCGTCGCGCAACCGGCTCATGCGGGAGTTCCGCATCGGCGCACCGAAGGCCGGCGAACTGCTCGCACTGCTCAAGACCACCCCCGCCGCACCGCCGGCCGACACCACCGAGGCAGCCACCCCGGACCCGGCACCCGCCCCGGCCGCACCCGAGCCCGCGCCGCCGGTCGTACCGGACCCGACGCCCGCGCCGGAGATCACGCCGCCGACGCCGCCGGCCGAGGTCGCGCCGGTCAGTCGCCCGGACACGCCCGCCCCTCCCGCGCCGGCCCGGTCGGCGGTGGTGTGGCCGGTGGTGCTGCTGGCCCTGCCCGCGTTCGTCGCTATCTGGTCCGGCTGGGTCGGGTTGGGCGGACTCACCGGGTTCGGCATCGTGCACCCGCTCCCGGGCATCTGGGACAGCTTCTCCATCAACTCGGCGATCACCCTGCCGATCGGGGTGGAGACGTACGGCGCGTACGCCCTGTACGTGTGGCTGTCCGGGCGGGTGCCCGAGCGGGCACGCCGGTTCGCCAAGTGGTCCGCCCTCGGCTCCCTCGCTATCGGCGCGCTCGGGCAGGTCGCCTACCACCTGTTGGAGGCCGCCGGGGTCACCTCGGCCCCGTGGTGGATCACCACCGCCGTTGCCTGCCTGCCGGTGGCGGTGCTCGGCATGGGCGCGGCGCTGGCGCACCTGGTGCGTACGCACGACTAGTTCCGCCCGGCGGCACGGCCCCTGGCCTGGAAACCGATGCCGTGCCGCCGGTCTCACCCCATCCGTCTTGCAGACATCAAGGAGAGGTCACTGATGTTGTCACCCCTGCGGGCGCTGCGGAAAGCGGCAGCCCGGCTGAGGCCCCGCCGGCCGATCTGGCTCGGTACGCCGCTGCGCGCCACGATCACCGCCGCTGCGTGCGGCGGCTACATCCTGCTTATCGACTACAACCAGGGCACCGAGTGGGTCGACCTGCCGCTTCGGATGCAGGAGTACGACCGGCCCGATGAGCGGGAGTTCACCGCCGTAGCTGCCGCGCTCGCCGCGCGTGGCCTGATCCGCACCACGCCGTGGCAGATCGACGCCTACGGCCGGTTGTGCGCCCCGATCGCTGTCATCCGCACCGGGAAGGAGTCCCGATGAGCGCCCCGATTAACGAGCCTGGCGACCGTTTCGACTGGCAGGCCGCCGAGAACGACCTGACCGAACCGACCACCGGCCCGGATGCCGAGGTGGTCGACCTGGACGACGCCCGCGCCCGGCGGGTGCCGCGCCCCCGCCCGCCGGCCGAGGCGGACGACACCACCGCCGAGGACGACGGCACCGAGGACGCCGAGACGGTCGACGACGGGCCGGAGCGGGTTGGCGGGTTGGTCGACGCGGCTGAGGACATCCCGCCGGAGGTGTCGGCCCGGCAGCGGGAGCGTCGGCCGATCCTGGCCGAGTGGGCGCGTTCGTGGCGCGGTCTGCGCGCGGCGGCGCGGCACCAGAGCAAGGATGCCGGTTACGTCACCGCTTACCACGCGGTGCGGCTGCCGAAGTACGCGGCGAAAACCGCTGTGTGGGCACCGGTTGGCCTGTTCCGCGGCCTCGGCCGGGCGGTGCACTGGGCCAGCGCCGAGGAGGGTAACTGGCACCTGCGGCAGGCCGCCGCGACCCGGGGTGAGGCGGACGTGTGGCTCAAGCTTGATGCCCGCCGGCAGCGCCAAAGCGTGTGGCGGTGGTGGGTGCTCGCCGCCGGTGTCGGCGCGACCGTGACCGGGGCGATCGTCCTGTCGGTCGGTCCGCCGTGGTGGCGGTGGGTTGCCCTGGCGGTGGTGGTGCCGCTGCTGGCGACGCTCGGCCGACCGGCGGACAAGCCGCTCACCGACCGGGTTACCGAGGGCACCCGCTACCGCAAGCTCACCGCCGAGCTGGTCCGCCGGGCGCTGACGTCGCTGCAACTGTCGGCGATCAACTCGGCGGTTGCCAAGGACCCGAAGGCGATCAGCTTCCCCGTCGACATTCACCGCGACGGCCCCGGGCACCTGGCCGTGGTCGACCTGCCCTATGGGGTGGAGGCCGCCGAGGTGGTCGCCCGGCGCGGCCGACTCGCGTCGGCGATGCGGCTGCCGCTGGATCAGGTGTGGCCCGAACCCGCACCCGGCCACACCGGGCGACTGGCGTTGTGGGTCGGGTATGAGCCGGCGTCGCAGATGAAGCAACCCGCGTGGCCGCTGCTGTCGGAGTCGGCGAAGGTGGACGTGTTCAAGGCGTTCCCGTTCGCCACCACCCCGCGCCTGGACACGGTTGCGGTGGACCTGATGTTCCGCAACTACCTCTTCGGCGGGCAGCCCGGGTCCGGGAAGACGTTCGCGCTGCGGGATCTGATCCTGGCCGCCGCCCTCGACGCCCGCACCGAGATTCGCGGGTACGAGTTGAAGGGTGTCGGTGACTTCGCCGTCCTTGAGCCGGTCATGGCCGAGTACGGCAACGGCTTTGATGACGACACCCTCGCCCGCTGCTTCGCCTTCATTGAGTGGCTGTACGAGGAGTGCCGCCGCCGGTCGAAGCGCATCGAGCACTACGCGAGGTTGGGCAAGGCACCCGAGAACAAGGTCACGCCGGAACTGGCGTCGCTCAAGGGGTCCGGGCTTCACCCCCTCGTGGCGTGGTTCGATGAGCTGCAAGAGCTGATGACCAGCAAGTACGGCAAAGACGCCGGAGACATCCTGGAAAAGGTCATCAAGCTCGGCCGGGCGCTCGGGGTGATCATCCTGATCGGCACGCAGATCCCCGACAAGGACAGCCTGCCGACCGGCATCACCCGCAACGTCAACTCCCGGTTCTGCCTCTCCGTGGCGGACCAGACGGCCAACGACATGATCCTCGGGACGTCGGCGTACAAGAACGGCTACCGGGCGACCGTGTTTCAGCCGGTGGCTGAGGCCGGGTGGGGCATCCTGCGCGGCTTCGGCCCGAAGGCGTCGGCGGTGCGGTCGTTCTACGTCGACACCACCGCCGCCGCCCGCATCGTCGCCCGCGCGGTAGCGCTGCGGACCACGGCCGGGACGCTGCCGAAGCTGGACGAGCAGACCCGCGACGTGGCCCCGGTCGCCGACGTCCTCGGCGACCTGGCGCGGGTGTGGCCGGGCGATGAGAAGGCCGTGTGGAACGAGACGCTGTGCGCGCTGCTGGCCGAGCTGCGACCCGACGTGTACGGCGGGTGGGAGGCCGCCCAGCTCACCACCGCGCTCAAGCCCCACCCCCTCGTGAAGGTCGGCGACGTCGGGCGGCGCATCGACGGCAAGGCCACCACCCGGCGCGGCATCAAGCACCCCGACGTGCTCGCCGCGATCGCGGAGCGTGACCGGAAGCGGTCCGCCGGCTAACCGCCGCGAGGGTGCTAGCGCTAGCGGCCCGTCCTGCTAGCGCTAGCACCCTCGCTAGCACCCGATCCGAATCATGAGCTGCGACCTAGCAGATAGCAGCTCACGGCCGTTCGCACCCAAAATCCGGCCCGGGAGGCACTTGTGAACCCCCACCTGACCGCCGCTATCGTCCTCGCCGCGATCCCCGCCCTGATCACGTTCGGTTACGCCGGGCTGTGTTGGGTCAAGCCCGTCAAGACCTGCCAGCGGTGCGCCGGCACCGGCCGCATCACCACCCGCGTCCTGCGCCGCCCGCGTGCCTGTCGGCGCTGCGACCGAGGCCACCGGCTGCGCACCGGCCGACGCGTCTACAACCACTTCCACCGGCTACGCGCAGAGGCGAACCGATGAACCGCCGCACCCGCGACGGGCACACCGACTGGTGCGGCAAAGACCACCGCTGCAACCTCGGCGAACACCGCTCCGACGAGATCGTGGTCGACGTCGCCGGCCGCTCCCGCGCCGTCCTGGTGCGGGTGCGCACCGCCGCCGGCCGGGAGCACGCCGAGGTGCGCGTCAGGGTCGCGCTCGCCCCGACCGAGGTGGCCGCGCGCCGGCAGTTGGCCGGGCTGCTCGGCGACCTACGGCACGCCGTCACCCGCGCCGCGATCACCGCCCGTCCCCGACCGAGGCGGGCCAGCTGATGCCAACCTCGCGCCGGGATGGCCCAAGTCCGCGTGACGCCCGGTTGTCCGGGTTGGAGGTGTGGCTTGCCGGCACGCCGGCCGAGCTGGACGCCGCCATGGCCGCGCTGGTCGACGCCGGGCACCTCACGCAGCACGGCACCCGCCGGCCGCTGACCGGTGCCGACGCCAGCCGCTACCGGCTCTATCTACGCCTGACCATCACCGCCGACCGGCGGCGGCCCACCGGCACCCCGGACACCTCCGGCGGCGCGCTGATCGACCTCACGGCCGCCCGCGCCGCCCGCCGCCCGGCCTGACCCGATTCCCCCGAACCTTTGGGAGATCCCATGCCCGACCTGTTGACCGCCGCGCTCGCACACGCTGCGCGCGGCTGGCACGTCTTTCCCCTGCGTCCCGACGACCGACCCAACGACCCGGACAACGCCAAGCGGCCAGCGTTCCCGAACCGCTGCACCGCCGAGCACTGCCCCCGCACCGACCTGCGCTGCCGCGCCGCCGGCCGTCACGTCGGATGGGAGGAACGCGCCACCACCGACCCCGCGCGCATCCGCCGGGCATGGTCGACCCGCCCCTACGGCATCGGCATTGCCTGCGGCCCGTCCGGGCTGGTCGTGGTCGACCTCGACGTGCCCAAGCACGCCGACGACACCCCGCCCCCACAGTGGGCCGGGGCGTGTGACGGCCTGGACGTGTTCGCCACCCTCGCCGCCCGGCACGGCGGGATCGACGCCACGTACACCGTGACCACGGCCAGCGGCGGCAGTCACCTCTACTACCGCCACCCCACCGGCACGGCGTTGCGCAACACCACCGGCGACCGGGGCGGCCTGGGATGGAAGGTCGACACCCGCGCGCACGGCGGCTACGTGGTGGGCGCCGCAAGCACCGCCGCCGGCCACCCGTACGCGGTGGCGTTGGACTGCGACCCCGCGCCGCTGCCCGCGTGGGTGGCCGGGCTGCTCACTCCCGCCCACCGGCCCGCGCACCGGCCCGCCTCGGTGGCGCTGCCGCCGGACCGGCGCGGCGCGTACCTCGCGGCAGCGATTCGCCGGCAGGTCGACCACCTCACCGCCGCCCCGGAGGGGCAGCGCAATCACGCCCTGTTCGCCTCGGCGGTGGCGCTCGGGCAGCTCGCCGCCGGAGGTGCGCTCACCGACGCCGACGTGACCGCCGTGTTGCAACCGGCCGCACTGTCGCTCGGCCTGCCCGCCGGGGAAGTTGCCCGCACGATCGCATCGGGGTTGCGGACCGGGGCGAACAACCCGCGCACCCTCGCCGGGGTGGGGAGGGCGGCGGCATGACTCGGTTGCAGATCGGGTCCGGCCCCGAAACGATCCGCGTGCTCAAAGCGGCGCTGGTCGACGGGCTGCTCCCCGACACCTACGTGTCCGCCGGTTCCCTCGTGCACATGGAAGCCGTGTCCGGTGGGCTGGCCACCGCCGCCGATGAGGACTCCCCGCTGCCGGTGTCGGCCAGCATGGTCAACCCTGCCGGGCTGGCCGGGCTGTTGGCCGAGCACGCCTACGTGTATCGGCTCAAGACCCGCAAGAGCGACACCGGAGATCCCGAGGTCTACGAAGACGAGGTGACCCCGCCCCGGGACATCCTGTCGTCGGTCTTAGCTGGGAAGACGTGGCCGGGCGTGCCGCCGCTGCGCGGGATCATCGGTGCCCCGGTGCTGCGCCGCGACGGCACCCTGTTGCAGCAGCCCGGCTACGACCCGGCGACCGGCCTCTACCTCGCATCCAAGGTGGCGCTTCCCCCGGTGCCAGACGAACCGACCCCGGCGCAAGTCGACGAAGCGCGAACGTTCCTACTCGATCGGTTCCTGCGGGACTTCCCGTGGGCATCCGCGGCTGACCGGGCCAACTACGTGGCGCTGCTGGCCACGCCGATCCTGCGGCACTTCACCCGCTCCCTCACGCCGTTCGCGCTGATCGACGCCACCATGCCATCCAGTGGTAAGACGATCCTCACCGCCGGGCCGGGGATGCTCTATGGCCAGCGCGTCATGACCTGGGCCTACTCGGACGAAGAGCTACGCAAGTCCATCACGGCGGTGCTGGCCGAACAGGTCGGTGTGGTGATCTGGGACAACCTGGCCGAGGGAACCGTCATCGACTCCGCCGTACTCGCCCAACTCGTCACCTCCGGCGTCTGGTCAGACCGCCAGTTAGGCGCGTCGCGCAACGTCGCCACGGTCAACGACCGGCTGTGGATGGCCACCGGCAACAACCTCCAGGTCGGCGGGGACATGGCGTCCCGCACGGTGCGGGTTCGCCTCGACCCGGACATGCCCCGCCCCGAACTGCGCGACCAACGCGGATTCGGCATCCCGCACCTCGACCAGTGGATCACCGACCCGGCGAACCAACTCACGGTGCTGTGGCACCTGTTGGTGCTGGTGCTCGACTGGACGCGGCGGGGTGCACCCCGAGTGAGCGGGTTGTCGATGCGGCAGTTCACGCCGTGGGCACAAGCCCTCGGCGGGTTCCTGGCCCATCACGGCATCGACGGATTCCTGACCAACGCGGCCGACATTCGAGAGATCGATGAAGACGAAACACGCTGGCGCGCGTTCCTCACTTGCTGGCACGACCGCCACGGCGGCCGTGCGATGACCGCCGCCGAACTGCGGCAAGACGGCGAGCCGATGCACCTCGGCAGCGACATCAGCGACCCGTGGGATGGGCAGTTCATCACCACCCACAACGGCCGGCTACCCAACCCCCTGCAACTCGGGCGACTGCTCACCGGGCAGGCCGGTCGGTGGCGCGGTGAACACGTCATCCGCGCCGGCCGCAACGACCGAGGCGACCGGTCCGTGTTCTGGGTCGAACGCCACGAGGGGTGAAACCCGCTGAACCATCTCCGCATCTCCGCAACGCCGCACCGACCCCCTACCACCAGGGGAAACACCCTGCGGAGATCAGACCAGAGAGGATCATCGATCTCCGCATCTCCGCAACCAACTGCGGAGATCCCGGCTCTTTGCGGAGATGACCCCTCACCACCCCGCTCTATCTCCGCAAGCATTTGCCCAGCTCACAGGCATGTTTGCGGAGATGCGGAGATGCGGAGATGGTTCAGCCGCTCTGACGCAGCACAACCGATCGGCCGCGACGGACCACGAACGCGGCCCACTGAGAGCCCCACAGCCGCTTCGGCCCTATGCCTTACCCCAACCCCGCCCGATCTTGCGTCTACGGCGCTCTCAGCGGCCCGCCCTACGCCTCTCTGCCGCATCGCCACCCCGACCCTCTACAAACGACCAGCATCGACCGAAAGGCCCTCACCGTGCGACTCGTGACGCAGAATCCCACACCAGAAAGGCACGTCCCCACGGAAAGGGACGGCACTATCCGGCTTTCGCCCAAGCTATTCATGTCCACTGAGGAACTTGCCGAACTGCTCGACGTCGACCCGTCGACCATCCGGCGGTGGCGTACCGTCCCACCCTTGCAGGGTCCGCCGTTCATCCAGATTTCCGACCGCGTGGTGAAGTACGCGACGGCCGACGTAGAACGGTGGCTTTCCGCCCGCCGGGTCCATCCGAAGGCGGCCTAATGACCCCTCCGCAGCAACCGCCGATCGGCGTGCATCTCGCCTCCGACGTGGAGATGCGAGCAGGTCGGGAGCGCCCCTACCGGGCGCGGGTCCGGTGGGTCGACCCAACAACCAAGCGCCGCCTGTCCAAGTCAACGTCGGTGGCGACACCGGAAGAGGCGCAAGCATGGATCGACGCAATGGTCAGCGCAGCGCAAGGAGGCGTCGACCCGCTCGCGGCAACGAAGCGACTGGCCGAATACGGCGAGAGCGTGATGACGCTGGCGCTGCGCGGCCTGGAGCGGAAGACGCTAGACCCGTATCTTGCCGGCTGGCGTAAGCGGGTGGTGCCGGCTCTCGGGCACATTCCGATTCGCATGATTACCAACGGTGCGGTAGATCGGGCCGTCCATGGGTGGATCGCCGACGAGTGCAGCCGATCGACGGTCAAGAACAGCCTTGCCGTGCTGGCCCGAGTAATGCAACAGGCCGTACGGGACGGCATCATTGCGCGAAACCCCGCTCAGGTCACCGGGTGGCAGCGCGAATACCAGCGGGCAGAAGACGAGTTGGACAACCCGCGCACTCTGGCTCTGCCCCACTGGGAAGCCCTGACACGGCTCGCCGCCGCACTGGTCGATCGGTCCACGAACGGGTTCCCCGGTTGGGGCGACGTGACGATTTTCGCCGCGTGCACAGCCGCCCGTATCGGCGAGGTTTCCGGCGTCCGCGCCGAGGACATCGACCGGGAAACGTGGATGTGGACCGTGCGCCGGCAGACCACGCCCGGCCCCGGTGGCCTAATCGACAAAGGCACCAAGGGAAAGCGTGCCCGCATGGTGCCACTGATCGAAGAGGTGCGACCGATCGTCGCTCGCCGCCTGGACTCGGTTGCCGAGCCGCACTCTCGACTGTTCACCGGGCCGCGCGGCGGACGGATCAGCACTGCCGTTCTGCGGGACGCGACCCATTGGGATGAGGTGGTAACGAAGCTGGGCTACGAACATCTGCGCCGGCACGATCTGCGGCACACGGGGCTGACTTGGATGGCCGATGCCGGGGTACCGGTGCACGTGCTGCGGAAGATCGCCGGTCACGGGTCACTGACCACAACACAGCGATACCTGCACCCCGACCGGCAGTCGATCGCAGATGCTGGAACAGCCCTCAGCGCTCACTTGAAGGCTCGCAGGTCCCCAAGTGGTCCCCAGCTACGCGCCGTCTAGATCAGCAAACCCCTACTGTTCCAGTACGAATTAGAGGCCGTTGACCAGGGAGAATATCCCGGTCGACGGCCTCTTTTCGTGCTGTCGGGACGGCCGGATTCGAACCGACGACCCCTTGACCCCCAGTCAAGTGCGCTACCAAGCTGCGCCACGTCCCGCCCCCGCGTGGTTTCCCCCGCGGCAGCCGGTACAGCTTAGCGCAGCAGTCCCGGGTCTCCCGCACAGGCCCCACCAGCGTTGCGGGGCAGGCGACCCACGCCACAACCCCTACAGCGTCCTAGGAGGGTGGGGTGGTGGGTGGGCAGGAAAATGCCGGATGGGCGGGGCCCATCCGGCATTTTTCAGGGAGAACTGGACGGGGTCAGCCGTGCGCCTTGCCTCGGCCGCCAGGGCCGAGCTTCTTGCGCGGGCGGACCGAGATCTCGATCGGGCTGCCCTCGTACCCGAATTCCTCGCGGAGCTTGCGCTCGACGAACCGCTGGTAGCCGGCGTCCAGCGGGCCGGTGGTGAAGAGCACGAACCGTGGCGGCGCCACACCGGCCTGCGTCGCGAACAGGATGCGCGGCGCCCGTCCACCACGCACCGGGTGCGGGGTGGCCTGCACCAGCGCGGTCAGCCACTGGTTGAGGTGCGCGGTCGGTACGCGGGTTTCCCAGCTGGCCAACGCCTTGTTCAGGGCGGGGGCCAGCTTGTCGACGGCACGGCCGGTCATCGCCGACAGGTTCAGTCGAATCGCCCAGGGGATGCGGCGCAGCTCCCGGTCGATCTCCTTGTCCAGGTAGTACCGACGGTCGGCGTCGACCAGGTCCCACTTGTTGAACGCGATGACCAGCGCCCGGCCCGACTCGGTCACCATCGACAGGATCCGCTGGTCCTGCTCGCTGATGGGTTCGCTGGAGTCCAGCAGCACCACGGCCACCTCGGCGGCCTCGATCGCGCCGGCGGTACGCAGGCTGGCGTAGTACTCGGTGCCGCTGGCCTTGCCGACCCGCTTGCGCAGCCCGGCGGTGTCCACCAGTTGCCAGGTCTGACCGCCGATCTCGACCAGGCTGTCCACCGGGTCCACAGTGGTGCCCGCCACCGAGTCGACGACCGCCCGCTCCTCACCGGAGAACCGGTTGAGCAGGCTGGACTTGCCCACGTTCGGCCGACCGACCAGCGCTACCCGGCGCGGCCCCCGCGGACGGTTCTCCACGATCGCCGGTGCCTCCGGCAGCGCGGCGAGGATGGCGTCCAGCAGGTCGCCGGAGCCGCGTCCGTGCAGCGCGGACACCGGGAACGGCTCACCGAGACCGAGCGACCACAGCGAGGTGGCCTCCATCTCGATGGAGTTGTTGTCGGCCTTGTTGGCCACCAGGATCACCGGCTTGGCGCTGCGCCGCAGCATCTTCACCGCGGCCTCGTCGACGTCGGTGGAGCCCACCATCGCGTCGACCACGAAGAGCACCACATCGGCGGTGACGACAGCCGTCTCGGCCTGCGCCGCGATGGCCGCCGCACGGTCCTTGGCGTCCGGCTCCCAACCGCCGGTGTCCACCACCGTGAACGCCCGGCCGTTCCACTGCGCGTCGTACGGGACCCGGTCGCGGGTCACGCCGGGAACGTCCTCGACGACCGCCTGCCGGCGACCGATGATCCGGTTGACCAGCGTCGACTTGCCGACGTTGGGGCGGCCGACCACGGCCACCACCGGCTGCGGGCCGCTCGGCTCCTCGACGGCGACGTCGGGCTCGCGCAGCTCCACCCAGGAACCCTCGCTCATGCCGCTCCTCCGCTTCGCTCCGGACCGTCATGAGACACGACCGCGATACTCATGCCACGCCCCGCTCGGTGAGCAGGTCGCGCATCCGCGCCACGACCTCGTCGATGCCCAGCTCGGTGGTGTCCAGCACCACCGCGTCGGGCGCCTGGGCCAGCGGGTTGACCTTGCGGGTCGAGTCGAGGCGGTCCCGCCGCGCCAGGTCGGCGGCCGTGGCCGCCACGTCGGCGGCGTCCTCGGCGCTGCGCCGGGCCGCACGGGCCGCCTCGGAGGCGGTCAGGAAGACCTTCAGGTCGGCGTCCGGGGCCACGACCGAGCCGATGTCGCGGCCCTCGACCACCATCCGACCGGCGTTGGCGATCATCTCACGCTGCCGGCGGACGAGCAGCTCACGAACAGCCGGTACGGCGGCGACGGCGGAGACCGCTCCGGTCACCTCGGCGCCACGGATCTCCGCGTCCACGCCGGCCCCGTCGACGGTCACGCCGTACCCCTGCGGGTCGGTGCCGATGCGCAGGTCGACCTCGCCGGCGACCTTCGCCACCGACGCCGCGTCGGTGAGGTCCACGCCGGAGCGCAGCACGGCCCACGTGATCGCCCGGTACATCGCCCCGGTGTCCAGGTAGCGCGCACCGAGGGCGGCGGCGAGCCGCCGCGACACGGTTGACTTCCCCGAACCGGACGGCCCGTCCACAGCGACCACACATCGCCCGAACCGTACGTTTTCCTCCACCGTGTCCTCCTCAGCCCGTACCTCACGATCGCCCGGTGAGCTGGCGCCGCAAGCGGTTGTCAATCGTCATCAATCATGCCCGGGTCGTCTGGCGAACCCGCGCGCGACGCCGCCGGAGGCGATTCACGCCACCCGGGCGACCGCGCCTCGGCCGTCGGTGGAGCCTACCGGCTGCCGTACCCCGAACTTCGGGGTCAGTCACCCACCGCGTGGAACAGGGCCGCGACCTCCGCGTTGGTCAGGCGCCGCAGACGCCCGGTGCGCAGGTCGCCCAACCGGATCGGGCCGATGGAGGTACGCACCAGACGGGTGACCGGGTGCCCGACCTCGTCCATCAACCGCCGGACGATGTGCTTGCGCCCTTCGTGCAGGCTCAGCTCCACCTGGGCGCTTTTGCCCAGGGTGCCGACCACCTTGAACGAGTCGACAGTGACCGGCCCGTCCTCCAGCTCGACGCCCGCGAGGAGCCGCTTGCTCAGGTTGCGCGGGATCGGCCCGACGACCTCGGCGAGGTAGGTCTTCAGCACCTGGTACGAGGGGTGCATGAGCTTGTGCGCGAGGGTGCCGTCGTTGGTGAGCAGCAGCAGGCCCTCGCTGTCCGCGTCGAGCCGCCCGACGTGGTACACCCGCTGGTCCAGCCGCCTGCCGATGAAGTCGGCCAGCTCGTTGCGGCCCTTGTCGTCCGCCATGGTGGTGACCACCCCGCGCGGCTTGTTCATCGCCACGTAGACCAGTCGGGTGTCGACCTGGAGGCGCTCTCCGTCGACGTGGATCACGGCCTTGGCCGGGTCGACCTTGTCGCCGAGCTTGGCGACCCGCCCGTCCACCGTGACCCGGCGGCGGAAGATCAGGTCTTCGCAGGCGCGCCGGGAACCCACGCCGGCGGCGGCGAGCACCTTCTGCAGGCGCTCAGCCCCCTCGAACACGGGGGCGTCGGGTTTGGGGACACGGTTATCGGGTCGCATCAGCAAGCTCTTCTACGTCGTCGGGCAGGAAGGGTGCGAGGGGCGGCAGCTCGTCGACGGTGTTCAGCCCGAGCTTCTCCAGGAACAACGTGGTGGTCCGGTAGAGGAACGCCCCGCTGTCCTGTTCGGTGCCGCACTCCTCGACGAGGCCACGGGTGACCAGCGTACGGATGACCCCGTCGCAGTTCACACCCCGGATGGCTGAGATTCGCGAACGGGTCACCGGCTGCTTGTAGGCGACCACGGCGAGCGTCTCCAGCGCCGCCTGGGTCAGCCGCACGGACTGCCCGTCCAGCACGAACCGCTCAACGTACGTAGCGTATTCCGGCCGGGTGTACAGCCGCCACCCGCCGGCCGCCCGGCGCAGCTCGAACCCGTGCCCGGCCGTGGTGTAGCCGGCGGCGATCTCGTCGAGCATCGGCCCGACCCGCTCGGCGGGCTGGTCCAGCACCTGGGCCAGCACCAGCTCGCTGACCGGCTCGTCGACGACCAGCAGGATCGCCTCCAACGCGCCGCGCAGCTCGGCGTCGGACAGTTCGGGCGCGGGCTCCGGCGCGGCCGTCGCCCGCCGCCGCCCCGCCGACTGCCGTCGGGGTACGTCCCCCGCCGCGCCCGACTCCCCCGCCGTGTCCTCCGTCACCGCGCCGAGGTCCGGCCCGGCCGTGGGCGGCGTCACCGCACCGACCTCGGTCGCCGCAGCGTCCACCTCGTCCGAGGCCACCCCGTGCGGGTCTGGCTCAGCCGGGCCCAGGTCCGGCTCGCCGGGACCGGCGGCGGATTCGGCGTCCGGTAGGGCCGGTGCCGCTCCGGGTTCGTCGGTGTCCGCGGCCGGCTCGTCCGGCGGCGCGGACGGGTCAGTGGCGGGCGGGCGCGGGCGGGCCCACGGGGGCACCCAGGCGGCGGCCTGGTCGGCCAGCGAGTCCCGGCGTTCCTCGTCACTCATCCCGCGCACCCTCCGTCGTCTCCGTCCCGTCCGGCCCGTCGGCCTCCCCCCACCGACCCGGGCGCAGCGCCCACCGGCTCAGGCGCGACCCGCACCGTTTCAGGCCCACCCGCCGCTGGCGCAACCGTGGCCCCCGTCGGCTCCGGGTCGTCGGCCGGGGTGCCGGCGTACTCGTCGACGTGCAGCTCGGTGTCGCCGTCGGCCGGGCCGGTCCAGCGCACTGTCAGCTCCTCCAGGGCCTGCTCCTGCACGAACGACACCAGGCCCTCCCGGTACAGCTCCAGCAGCGCGAGGAACCGGGCCACCACCTCCAGGGTCGCCTCGCAGTCGGCGCAGAGCAGCGAGAAGGTGGCCGTGCCGGCCCGGCGCAGTCGCGCGGTGAGGATGGCCGCGTGTTCCCGGACGCTGACCCGGACCATGTGCACGTGGGCGATGGACACCTCCGGCACCGGCTTCGGGGTCATCGCCTTCACGGCCAGTTTCAGCAGCCGCTGCGGGCCGATGCCGAGCACCAGGTCGGGCAACGCCTCGGCGTAACGGGGTTCCAGGCTGACCGCGCGCGGGTACCGTCGGCCGCCGACGGCCTCCAGCTCGGCGATGTGGGCCGCCGCCTCCTTGTACGCCTTGTACTGCAACAGTCGGGCGAAGAGCAGGTCCCGGGCTTCCAGCAGGGCGAGGTCGTCCTCGTCCTCGACCTCGGCGGCGGGCAGCAGGCGGGCCGCCTTCAGGTCGAGCAGGGTCGCGGCGATGAGCAGGAACTCACTGGCCTCGTCCAGGTCCCAGTTGTCGCCCATCGCCCTGATGTAGGCGATGAACTCGTCGGTGACCGTGTGCAGGGCCACCTCGGTGACGTCGAGCTTGTGCTTGCCGATCAGTTGCAGCAGCAGGTCGAACGGGCCGGTGAAGTTGGCCAGCCGCACCGTGAAGCCGGTGGCAGCCGGGTCGGCGGGCGGCCCACCGTCGACCACGGCCGCGGTGGCGGTCTCGGGTGGGTCGATGGGTGGCGCGGTCACCGGAGCACCGTAGTCCACGAGGCGGGCACCGGGCGTTCCGGCTACCGCTCCGACTGGGCGGCGATCACCTCGCGGGCCAGCTGACGGTAGTTACGTGCCCCGGAGGATGCCGGGTCCATCGTCGTGATGGGGGCACCGGCCACGGTGGACTCGGGGAACTTCACCGTCTTGGTGATGACCGTCTGGTAGACCTTGTCGCCGAACGCCTCCACCACCCGCTGCAGGACCTGGCGGCAGTGTGTGGTGCGGCTGTCGTACATCGTGGCGAGGATGCCTTCGAGCTCCAGGTCGAAGTTGAGCCGCTCGCGCACCTTGTCGATGGTGTCCAGCAGCAGTGCCACACCGCGCAGGCTGAAGAACTCGCATTCCAGCGGGATGAGCACACCGTGCGCGACGGTCAGCGCGTTGATCGCCAGCAGGCCGAGTGACGGCTGGCAGTCGATCAGGATGTAGTCGTACTCCTTACGGACCGTGCGCAGGACCCGGGCCAGGGCCATCTCCCGGGCGACCTCGTTGACGAGCTGGATCTCGGCGGCGGAGAGGTCGATGTTGGCCGGCAGCAGGTGCAGGCCCGCCACGTCGGTCTTGATCAGGACGTCCTCGGCGGTCACGTCGTCCTGCATGAGCAGGTTGTAGACGGACAGGTCGAGGTTGTGCGGATTGACGCCCAGGCCCACCGAGAGGGCGCCCTGCGGGTCGAAGTCGACCAGCAGGACCTTACGGCCGTATTCCGCGAGGGCCGCGCCCAGGTTGATGGTGGTGGTCGTCTTGCCGACGCCACCCTTCTGGTTGGCCATCGCGATGATGCGCGCGGGGCCGTGCCGGTCGGTCGGCATCGGCTCGGGGATGGGCTTGCGCATCGTGTAGGCAGCCGGGTCCGCAGGACCGAGATCCGCGCCGAGCGTGGCCTGCTGCTCGCGGAGCTCCGACGTCCAGGTCTCGGCACGGTCACCGTTGCCAGCCATGTGCTCGTTGCCCCCTCCCGACGACCCACCCGGCGTCGGAGCCGTCCGACGTCCTTCGCGGCGCCGCTGCGCACCCCGGTCGTGTCGCTCCAGGAGGTCCGCGCCGATGCCGACTGTACGCCACCGACCAGCAGGGGGTTCGGCACCGGCCCGGCGTGTCGGCGCCGACCGCGACCGGTTCAGCCCCGGGCGCGGGGATGGGCGGTGGCGTACACCTCGCGCAACCGCTCCACGGTGACCAACGTGTAGACCTGGGTGGTGGTCACCGAGGCGTGCCCGAGCAGTTCCTGGACCACCCGGACGTCGGCGCCGCCGTCGAGCAGGTGGGTGGCGTACGAGTGGCGCAGGGTGTGCGGGGAGACGGCGGCGGGCCCGTCGACGGGCAGCCCGGCCCGGTCGGCGGCGCGGCGCAGGATGCCCCAGGCGCCCTGGCGCGACAGCGCGCCGCCGCGGGCGTTGAGGAACACCGCCGGGGTGCCCCGGCCGACGGCGGCCAGGCCGGGGCGGGCCCGGACCAGGTAGGCGCGGACCGCGTCGACGGCGTACCCGCCGATGGGCACCAGCCGCACCCGGCCGCCCTTGCCGCGCAGCAGCACCGTGCCCTCGCTGGTGTCGAGGTCGTCCACGGCGGCGCCGACCGCCTCGGAGATGCGCGCGCCGGTGCCGTACAGGAACTCCAGCAGCGCCCGGTCGCGCAGCGCCAGGGGCGCGTCGTCGCCGGTCGCGGTGATCGGGCCGGCGGTCTCCAGCAGCCGGACCACGTCGTCGACCGGCAGCGCCCGGGGCAGCCGCCGCGGCGGCGTGGGCGGGCGGACGTCGCGGCTCGGGTCGGCGCCGGTCAGGCCCTCGCGCAGCGCGAAGCGGTGCAGGCCGCGGACCGCGCTGGCGGCGCGGGCGGCGGAGGAGACAGCCAGGGGCGGGTGGGCGTCGTCGCCCGCGCGCAACCGCGCGAGGTGCGTCTCGACGAGGCCGGCGCCGACCGACGCGAGGTCGGTGACGCCGGCGTCGACCAGGGTGGCGAGATAACGGTCCAGATCCCGGCGGTACGAGGCGAGGGTGTTCGCGGAGAGGCCACGTTCGACGGTCAGGTGGTCGAGGTAGCCGCGAACGGCACGGCGCAGCGCCGGCGTGGGTGCGGTGCCCACGCCGGCGCCGGCTAAGTCGTCGGTCAGTGCCATGCTCCTCGGCTCGCTACCGCTCGGCCGCCACCGTTCAGGCCAGCACGTCGGCCAGCGGCAGCACGTCCATGCCGTGCGCCTCGGCGACCGGGCCGTAGGTGACCTGACCGGCGTGGGTGTTCAGGCCCAGCGCGAGGGCCGGGTCGTTGCGCAGCGCCTCGCGCCAGCCCTGGTTGGCCAGTTCCAGGGCGTACGGCAGGGTGACGTTGGTCAGCGCGTAGGTGCTGGTGTTCGGCACCGCGCCGGGCATGTTCGCGACGCAGTAGAAGATCGACTCGTGCACCTTGTAGACCGGGTCGGCGTGCGTGGTGGGGCGCGAGTCCTCGAAGCAGCCACCCTGGTCGATGGCGATGTCGACGAGCACGCTGCCCGGCTTCATCCGGGACACCAGCTCGTTGGAGATCAGCGTCGGAGCCTTCGCGCCGGGCACCAGCACCGCGCCGATGACCAGGTCGGCGTCGAGGACGGCCCGCTCCACCTCGTACGCGTTGGACGCGACGGTCTGCAGGTGGCCCCGGTAGATCGCGTCGGCCTGCCGCAGCCGGGCGACGTTCTTGTCCAGCAGCAGCACCTCGGACTGCAGGCCCAGCGCGATGGCGGCGGCGTTCATGCCGGAGACGCCGGCGCCGATGACGACGGTCTTGGCCGCGTACACGCCGGAGACACCGCCGGGCAGCACACCGCGCCCACCGCCGGTGCGCATCATGTAGAAGGCGCCCACCTGCGGGGCGAGCCGGCCGGCGACCTCGGACATCGGGGCGAGCAACGGCAGCGACCGGTCGGGCAGCTCGACGGTCTCGTACGCGATGCCGGTGACCCGGCGGTCGATCAGCGCGTCGGTGCACTCCTTGGAGGCGGCCAGGTGCAGGTAGGTGAAGAGCACCTGCCCCTCGCGCATCCGGTGGTACTCCTCGGCGATCGGCTCCTTGACCTTGAGCACCAGCTCGGCGGTCTCCCAGACCTCGTCGGCGGTGGCGAGGATCTTCGCGCCGGCGGCGGCGAACTCCTCGTCGGTGATGCTGGAGCCAACCCCGGCGCCGGACTCGACGAAGACCTGGTGGCCGCTGCGGGTGAACTCGTTGACGCCCGCTGGCGTGATCGCCACGCGGTACTCGTGGTTCTTGACCTCGCGTGGGATTCCGACCTTCACGATGCAGACACCTCTCTTCGGGGCTGCTCTCCCCCGACTGCTCGGTGCCGCGGCGGCCCCTTTGCCACCGCGGTACACCGGTCCCGCGGCGGCAGTCTAGGCGCGCCCGACGCCGCCGCGAGCCAGCACAGTGGCATCCGGTGCGCGGGTGTCCTGACGAAGTGTCAGGGCACCGCCCGGATCGAGCGGTCGAGCGTCACCTCAGCCGACAGGACAGTGTTCCACCATTATCGTCCCATCTGCCGGGTGGCGGTGCGGACAGCCGACGAGTGGATCACTAAGGTGTCCGGCCATGACCACTCCTCCTTATCAGCCCGGCTACCCCCAGCCGGGGTACCCCCAGGGCGTTTCCGACAAGAGCAAGATCGTCGCGGGCGTCCTCGGCATCCTGCTCGGCTTCTTCGGGGCCGGCCGGTTCTACATCGGTGACGTCAAGACCGGCGTGCTGCAGCTCGTCGTGAGCGTGGTGACCTGCGGCGTCGGCAGCATCTGGGGCCTCATCGACGGCATCCTCATCCTGGTCAACGGCGGCACTGACGCGCAGGGTCGTCCGCTGCGCGACTGACGGACCGGACAGCGACAAGGGGCCCCGCGGCTGACCGCGGGGCCCCTTTCGCGCGTACTCCCCCGCCGGCTGGACCGGCGGGGACGCCTCAGCGCGGCAGCGGCGCTTCCGCCCGACGCAGCCGCGTGAAGCCGGTGTCCCGGGCGTGGACGGCGGCCAGCAGCCCGGCCACGGCGGCGGCGTTGGTGACCTCACCGGCCAGGACCATGGCGACCGCCTCGTCCAGGTCGATCCGGACGACCTGGAGGTCGGCCTCCTCGTCGTGGCGCTCGTGCCGCTCGTCGGCCGGCACGTCGGCGAGGTCCCGGGCCAGGAACACCCGGACGATCTCGTTGGTGAACCCCGGCGAGCTGTGCAGGTCGACCAGCACGTCGACCCGCCCGGCAGTGAGGTCGGCCTCCTCGGCCAGCTCCCGCAGCGCCGCCGCCGGCAACTCCTCGCCGGACACGTCCATCAGCCCGGCCGGCAGCTCCCACAGGTGCCGCCCGACCGGGTGCCGGTACTGACGGATCAGCACCACCTGGCCGGCGTCGTCGAGCGCCACCACGGCCACCGCCCCGACGTGCCGGACCAGGTCCCGCAGCGCCGTCCCACCGCCCGGCATGCTCACCTCGTCGGTGACCACGTCGAAGATGCGCCCCTGGTACCGCTCCTGCCGGGACCGCACCTCGTAGCGGTGCTCGAGCCCGCTCACGCCGCCGCCCCGCTGCACGCGGCGTCGGGGTGCGGCACCCGACTGAGCCTGCTGGTTCGCTCGCTGCGCTCGCTCACGACGGGGACGCCGCCTTCGTCGCGGCGCCGTTGCGGGCGGCCTTGCGCGTCGTCGGCGCCTCCGCCGCCGCGTCCAGGTCCACCGGCAGCTGGTCGGCCTGCGAGTACGCCACAGCGGCCTTGACGAACGAGGCGAACAGCGGGTGCGGGCGGGTCGGGCGGCTCTTCAACTCGGGGTGCGCCTGGGTGGCCACGAAGAACGGGTGCAGGCTGCGGTCCAGCTCGATGAACTCGACCAGCCGGCCGTCCGGGGAGGTGCCGGAGATGTGCAGGCCCGCCTTGGTCAGCGCGTCCCGGTAGGCGTTGTTCACCTCGTACCGGTGCCGGTGCCGCTCGCTGATCTCGGTGCTGCCGTACGCCTCGGCGACGATCGAACCCTCGGTCAGCGTCGCCGGGTACGCGCCCAGCCGCATGGTGCCGCCCAGGTCGCCCCGGCCGGCGACGATGTCCTCCTGGTCGGCCATCGTGGCGATGACCGGGTGGGTCGCCTGCTCGTCGAACTCCAGCGAGTTGGCGCCGTCCAGACCAGCCAGGTGCCGGGCCACCTCGATGGTCATGCACTGCAGACCGAGGCAGAGGCCGAGCAGCGGGATGCCGGCCTCCCGGGCGTACCGGGCGGTGCCGATCTTGCCCTCGATGCCGCGGACGCCGAAGCCGCCCGGGATGAGGATGCCGTCCACGCCGGCCAGGGCCGCCGCCGCGCCGGCCGGGGTGACGCACTCGTCGCTGGGCACCCACTTGATCTGCACCCGCGACCGGTTACCGAACCCGGCCGCCCGGATCGCCTCACTCACCGACAGGTACGCGTCGGGCAGGTCGACGTACTTGCCGACCACCGCGACGGTGACCGTGTGCCGGGGGCGGTGCACCCGCTCCAGCAGGTCGTCCCAGCTGGTCCAGTCCACGTCCCGGAAGGACAGGCCGAGCCGGCGCACCACGTACGCGTCGAGCCCTTCGCGGTGCAGCACCTTCGGGATGTCGTAGATGCTCGGGGCGTCCGGGGCGGCGACGACCGCCTCGGCGTCCACGTCGCAGTACAGCGACAGCTTCTCCTTGAGCTTCTCCGGGATCTCCCGGTCGCAGCGCAGCACGATCGCGTCCGGCTGGATACCGATGTTGCGCAGCTGCGCCACCGAGTGCTGGGTCGGCTTGGTCTTCAGCTCACCCGACGGCGCCAGGTACGGCACCAGCGAGACGTGCAGGTAGAAGCAGTTGTCGCGGCCCAGGTCGTGGCGGACCTGGCGGATCGCCTCCAGGAACGGCAGCGACTCGATGTCGCCGACGGTGCCGCCGACCTCGGTGATCACCACATCCGGCAGCTGACCGTCCTCGTCCGGGTCACCCATCCCCACGATCCGGGACTTGATCTCGTTGGTGATGTGCGGGATGACCTGGACGGTGTCGCCCAGGTACTCGCCGCGCCGCTCCTTGGCGATCACGTCGGAGTAGATCTGGCCGGTGGTGACGTTCGCCTTGCCGGACAGCGCCCGGTCGAGGAAGCGCTCGTAGTGCCCGACGTCGAGGTCGGTCTCGGCGCCGTCCTCGGTGACGAAGACCTCACCGTGCTGGAACGGGTTCATCGTCCCCGGGTCGACGTTCAGGTAGGGGTCGAGCTTCTGCATCACCACGCGCAGCCCGCGCGCGGTCAGCAGGTTGCCGAGGCTGGAGGCGGTGAGGCCCTTACCCAGCGAGGAGGCGACGCCCCCGGTGACGAAAATGTGCCTGGTCGTCCGTGCTGATGGGGCCAAGGCCTGCTCCCGTGTCGTCTGTCGCGGTCATGCAGACCGCCGTGCTTGATCAGCAAAGTGATCACGCGATCCACGGGATTCGACGGTAACACCTCCCGGGCGGGTACCCGCAGGCCGCACCCCGGCTGCGACACCTGCGGGACATCCGGACGAGGCCCGGCGCTCAGGACGCGGCAACCTCCGTCGATGACCGGGAGACCTGCCGGGGCGGCACGGGAACCGGCGGCGTGCCGTCCGGCGTCGATCCGCTCGCGGTCGGCCCGGCCGGGTCGTCGGCGTCCCCACCGTGCTCCCCCGGAGCGTCCGAGCCCGCTCGGGTGACGCTCGCCGGCGTCCCCGTCGGTGGGTCGCCGACCGGCGCGGGGTGCGCGGCGCCCAGTGGCCCGCCGCCGCCGGTCGGGCCGTCGCCCCCGTCGACCGGGCCCACCCCACCCGGCCCCGACTCGTCGTCGGCGCCGTTGGCCCGGGAACGGGCCGGTGCCGGGCGGGTCCGGTCCGCGGCGTGCCCGAGCACCCGCAGCGACGCCAGGGCCGCCATCGGCACCACCAGGGCGGCGGCAGCGCCCATCACATCCAGTGCCGCGCCGTCGAGCACCCCACCGAGGACCGCGGCGACCACAGTGCCGGCCAGCGCCGCCCGGACCGCCGGGTAGATGCCGAACAGCCGCATCAGCCCACCCCACGGCTGCAACAGGGCGAACCACACCAGCAACCCGCCGGCCAGCGCCAGCACCGTCAGCGGGCTGTTGACCAACGTCTCGAAGTTCTCCGTGCTGGACCGGTGCACGGCGAACCCGCCGGTGCCGTCACCGAGCGCGGAGAGGAACCGGCCCAGGCTGCCCCGCTCGCCCGGAGGGCGCCGCAGGTCCACCACGGCGAACCCGATACCGACCGCCAGCGCGGCCATGGTGGCCCAGGCCAGCCGGCTGATCGTCAACCAGCCGCCGGCGCTGATCACGGCGGCGACGCTCACCCCGGCGGTGAGCGCGATCGCGCCGACCGGGTCGGCGCCCAGGTACGGGCTGCCGACCACCACCACGGCGAGACCACCCACCGCCACCATCACCGCCGGCCGCCAACCCCGGTGCACCCGTTGGGCGAACCAGCCGCCGGTGACCAACGCGCCGGCGAGGAACACCCCCAGCCCCACCGTGCTCAGCCCGGCGTAGCGGCCACCCTGCAACGCCGAGTAGCCGACCACGCCGTTGAGCTGCAGGCGCGCCCCGGTGAGCACGTCCAGCCCGACCACGAGCGTGGTGAGGCCGGCCACCGCGCCGACCGGCCCGAGGGTGTTCGCGTACCCGGGGGCGAACCGCACCGCCGCCGTGCCGGCGGCCACCAGCAACGCCGTCACCCCGGCGAAGATCCACCCGGGGTGCTCACCGCGCCACCAGGGCACCGCGTCGGCCAGCAGCGCCGCCGGCACCGTCAACGCCGCGGCGACCAGCAGCAGCTCCACCACCGCCACGATCCGCCCGGAGACGGGCGTCGGACCGGCCGGGCCGGCATGCGGGCGGGCCCGGCGCAGCAGCGGCAGGATCGCGAGCGCCAGCAGCACCTGCACCCCGGCGAGCAGCCCGAAGAACCCACCGGAGACCGCACGCTGGGCGGCGGCCTCCCGGTCGGCGTTCGCCGGCGCGGCGATGGCCTCGGCCAGGTCGGTCGGACGGTCACCGGTGCTGATCGCCGGGCGGCCGAGGAAGAGCCGCTCCGGCATCGGCCGGCCCAACGCGGCGAGGGCGGTCGGCGCGAGGTCGACAAGTTGCAGGTACCCGTCGCGGCCGGTGCTGGCCGAGGTGAGCCACCCCCGCTCCCAGCCCGGCCCGTCGGCGACCGCCACGTGCAGCCGCGACGGCCCGGTGGTGTCGGAGATCCCGGCGACCAGCACCAACGACCGTGGGGGTCGCGCCGCCAGCACCCGGGCCAGCTCGGCGTCCGCCGCGCGGGCCTCAGCGGCGCGGGTCGCCGGGTCGGCGCCCCCGACCGTGCCGAGGTCGACGATGCTCAGCACACAGGAACCGAGCAGCGGCCGCGGGTCGGCCGGCAGCGCCGGCGCGTACCGGTCGACGCGGCCGAACGGTCGGGCGGCGGCCACCGCCGCGCCCGGGCCCACCGCGACGGAACACCGCACCGACTCCGACAACGAGCCGGGCAGCGCCCCCCACGGCAGCCGCTGCTGGTTGTACTGGACCACGCTCTCCTGGTCGGGCAGGTTCGCGCCGATGCCGTCCGGTTGTTCCACAGTCACCGCCGTCGCCGGGCAACCACCGGCCGCCCGGCTGCCGTTCCACGCGGCGAAGCTGCCCGCGCCCACCGTCAACCAGCCGTCCACCGGGCAGGTGGGTCGGTGCGCGGAGCGCACCGACAGGGAGCCGATCGACCCGTCCTGGGCCATCCGCCACAACGTCGGGGTGCGCTGCGGATCCACGTCCTCCCAGCGCAGCCCGGCGATCCCGGCGAGCACCACGAAGTCGGCGGTGCGTTGCGGGGTGCCCTGGGGTGGGCGGGCGGCGAGCGCGGTGACGCCCAACGCCACCACGAGCACTGTCAACAGGGCGGGGGCGATTCGGCGCAGCATCACCGGTGTCCCGTTCTCGGGGCGTCGGAGCCCGGGGCGGCCGCCGGGCCGTCCGGACTCCCGGCCAGCTCGGCGTAGAGGGCGACGAGCGTGGCGACGGTGTCCGCCTCGGTCGGCCACGTCGCCGCCCGTTCGACGCCGCGCCGGCTCAACTCCGCCCGCGCCGCCGGGTCGTCCAGCAACGCGCGTACGGCCGCGTCGACGGCGTCCACGTCACCGGCGGGGACCAGCGTGGCGGCGTCACCGACCAGATCCGGCAGCCCACCGACCGCCGTGGCCACCAGCGGAACACCGGAGCGCAGCGCCTCCTGGGCGAAGAGCTGCCGCGCCTCCCAGTCGCTGGTCACCACCGCCAGGTCCGCGCCGGCGAGCAGGTCGGCCACGTCGGTGCGGTGCCCCAGCAGGGTCACCGGCGCGCGGGCGGCGGAGGTGCGTGCCGCGAGCGGAAGGTAGGCCGGCCCGCTGCCCGCGATCACCACGACCGGCGGTGGGGTACGGGTACGCCAGCGGGCCGCCGCGTCGATCAGCACGTCGTAGCGTTTCTGCGGGTGCAGCCGACCGACCGAGACGATCAGCGGCTGGTCCGGGCGGACCCCGAACTCGGCGCGTACCGCCGACGGGCGTCGACGCGGCGCGGGCAACGTCGGCGCGGCGACCGGGGCGAGCCGGGCGTCCCTGGCGCCCACCTCGGCGGCCCGTCGCACCAGGTCCATGGAAGCGCCGAGCGCCACCCGCACGCCCCGGGCCACCACCCGTTCGACGAGCCGGGACACCCCGCCGCGCAGCCCCCCGGCGAGCACCGCGTTGTGCCAGGTGACGACCAGCGGGGCGGTGGGGCGGGCCAGCACGGCGACCAACCCGGCCCGCAGGCCGTGCGCGTGCACCACGTCGACGCTGGCGGCGGCGAGCACCCGGC
Source organism: Micromonospora sp. DH14 (assembly GCF_029809455.1). NCBI lineage: Bacteria > Bacillati > Actinomycetota > Actinomycetes > Micromonosporales > Micromonosporaceae > Micromonospora > Micromonospora sp. DH14. The sequence goes on from NZ_JARVKT010000038.1 coordinate 42,021, forward strand.
GCAGGGCGAGCACCGCCCGGGCGTCGGCCGGAGTCGGACTGGCCGGGATCTCCACCGGCGCGAAACGCGCACCGACACCGGTGAAGTCGAACTGCTCCTGAGTCGCCGCGGGTCCGCAGACCAGCACGCTGGTGCCGCCCGCGACGAGGCCACCGGCCACCGAGCGGACGTGCTGGCCGACGCCACCGGTGCTCGACGCGAGCACCAACGCGACGGTGCCCGACCAGCCGGTAGGCAGAGCTGGCTCAGTCATCGCGTCGCCGTCTCCTTCCCGTCGCCCCGCTCCGCGGCGTCCGCGCCCGGTGTCGGCGCACCGCCGGACGGCCCCCGCCGGCCCAGACGCCGCAGCACCCCGGCGAGCAGTGGCTGTACGTCCCGCCGGTCGACGAACCAGACCACGGCGAGGAACACAACCCCCACCAGAACCCCGGACAGCATGCCCTGACCGAACGCCGCCGCGATCGTCGGGGTGCCGCCGTCCGACGGGGCGAGCCAACCGGCGAGGCCCCACCCGGCGAGCCCGGCGAGCACACCGCCGAGGCCACCGGCCGCCCCGGCCCGCCCCGCGCCGGCGAGGGCGCGACGGCCGGCGCCGCGCAGCACCGCCAGGAGCAGCAGGGCGCCGAGCACCAGCATCCCCGCCGAGTTCGCCGACGTCACCGCGACCACCCGGTCGGCGGTGGGGAGCAGTGCCGCCAACGGCAGCGCCACCGCCGGAACGACCAGCCAGCCGAGCGTGATCGCCACCGTCGCCGGCCGGGTGTCGCCGCGCGCGTACAGCGCGCGGGACAGGATCGCGAACACGCCGTAGCCGAGCAGACCCGGCGCGAATCCGATGATGGCCGCCGCGGTGGACCCCGGATTGTCCGGGTAGAAGAGGGCAGCGACCGGCCGCGCGGTACCGATCAACGCCGCGGCGCCCAGGCAGCTGAAGAGCAGCACGCCCCGCACCGCGCCGGACAGGGTCCGCCGGTAGCCGTCCTCGTCACCGGCGGCGCTGGCGGTGGCCAGGGTGGGGTACGACGCCACCGCCAGCGGCACGGCGAGCACCGCCCACGGCAGCAGGTAGATCGCCTGGGCCAGGTTGAACACCTGCGGGGAGCCGGTGGGGCCGCCGGAGACCCGGTTCAGCACCACCAGCAGCGCCACCTGCTGCGCGGCCACCGTCACCGCGCCGGCCGTGGCGAGCCCGCCGATCCGCGCCCGGGCGTCATCGGTGAAGGCGTACCCGAACCGGGGCCGTAGCCGCAGCCCCCGCAGCGGGATCAGCAGCGAGAGCGACAGCACCACCACGCCCAGCGTGGTGCCGCCGGACAGGAGCAGTTCGCCACTGCGGCCGACCTGGGCGACGGACACCCCCCGCCCCTGGGCGGCGCCGAAGGCCACGTAGACGACGACCACGGTGAGGCTGGACAGCAACGGCGCGATGACCGGCCAGGCGAAGCGTCGGTGCGCCTGCAGGACGCCGGTGAGCACGATGCCGATCCCGTACAGCGGCAGCTGCGGGGCGAACACGCGCAACATCCGGGCGCCGGCGGCGAGTTCCGCCGCCGAACGTCCCTCACTGATCAACGAGATGATCGGGTCGGCGAACACGGCGACGAGCACGGCGAGGGGAACCAGCAGGCTCACCGTCCAGGTGAGCAGGGCGCCGGTGGTCGCCGCCACCGCCCGCCGGTCCTGCGCCGCGACCGCCCCGGCCAACAGCGGCACGACCAGGCTGGCCAACGCCCCACCCGCGACGATCTCGAAGACGATGTTCGGCACCGTGTTCGCGATGACGTACATGCCGCCGAGGTCGCTCTGCTCGACCACCCAGGTGAACACGGCGGTACGGCCGAAGCCGGCGAGTCGGCTGGCCACGGTGAGGACGGCGATGAGCGCGGCTGCCCCGGCCAGCCGGCCGGCGCCGGCGAGGGGTGCCGGTCTGTTCACGTCAGTCGGCGCGTCGGCCCAGTGCGTCGAGTTCGCGGAGCCCCGGGGTCCGCTGGATCACCGCCGTGAAACTGACCTTCTCACTGGCGGCGGTCAGCCCGGCGAGGACGGCGAGCAGACCGGCGCGGCCCAGTGGGCCGGTGCGGGCGGCGAGCGCGACGCCGAGCAGCGCCCCGAGTGCGTTGGCGCCGCTGTCTCCGAGCATCACGTCCTCGGCCAGGTCGTCGCGGAGCAGGCCGGCGGCGGCGCCGGCCGCACCGGCGGCGATCCCACCCTGCGGGCCGCCGGTCAGCGGCGCGGCGAGCAGCAGCCCGGACTTGATCGCCCGGCCCGGTCGCAGGTCGAGCAGGTTCAGCAGGTTGGCCGTGCCGGCGATCACGCCGGCGCCGAGCAGCACGTCGACCCCCCGGCCGAACGCCCGGTGCCGCTGCCGGCGCGGGTGCGCGGCGACCCGGGGGTCGGCGGCGAGCAGCGCGGCGGCGCCCAGACCGGCGGCGCCCACCCCGACGACCTTGACCAGACCGGCGGTGATCCGTCCCTCGCGCAGCGCGGCGAGGTGTCCGGCGAAACCCTTGGCGGCCTTCTGCTCCGGGCGCGCGCCGACCACGTCGTCGTAGAGCCCGACGCCGCCCGCGCCGAGCCCGGCGACCAGTGCGGCCCCACCGGCGGCACCGCCGGTGGCACCGAACGCGCCAGCGGCGGCAGCACCGGCGGCGAGCGCCGGCCCGGCGGCCAGGCTGACCGTGCGGCCGCGGAAGTTGGTGCGCTCCAACGCGGGCCCGGCCGGTGAGGTACGCGCCTCACGCAGCGCGTACCGGGCGGCGGCGGCACCCGCACCGGCGATCAACAGCCGACCCAGTGCGCTCACGCCGCCACCTCGCTCGCTCGGTCACGCGCCGACTGCTGGGATCCGGACACGGGGGTACGTCGTTCGCTCACTGGGGCAGTTTAGGCAGCAGCGACGGGGCGTTGTCGCCGACGCCGTACTGTCCGGCTTTCTTCTCGGTGAGTTGCTCCACCAGGGCGAGGGTGGTCACCACCTGCCCCTGCACCGTGTTGGCGTTGTCGACCGTGGAGATGGTCTGGGTGAGCACCGGGTCGCCGCGCACCACACCGACCAGGTTGCCCCCGACTGAACCGTTGCCGGCCACCACGATCGACCCGGTGCGGTCGAACTGCTCGGCGATCTTGACGACCGACTCGTCCCGCTTGTCGGAGTCCTTGTCGACGTACGGCTGGCCGCTGACCACGACGACGGCCTCCGCCGAGGCGGTGACCTTGTTGCTGTCGGTGGTCAGGTAACCGGCGTTGTTGTACGCGGCGAGCACCGCCCGCCGGTCGGCGTCACTGACCGGCGCGACGCCCTGGGCCCGGTCCAGCAGGACGCTGGCCAGCAGCGCGCTGGAGGTCTCCACGCCGTGCCCGTTGCCCGGCAGGCCGGTGGTCTGCGCGGTCGGTCGGGCCGCCGTGACCGCCAGCTCCAGCAGGTTGGAGTTGTTGTCCGGGTTGATGAACTTGTCCTGCAGGTCGACCTGACCGGTGATGGTGGCCCCGGCCTGCTGGAGCTTCTTGAGCACGCCCTCGGTGTGGTCACGGCCGTTGGGCAGGCTGAGCACCACCACCCGACGCCCGGTGAGGGTGCCGGGCAGGACGACCTGGGAGATCTCCTCGGCGAACTCCTCCTCCAGGGCGAGTTGCTTCTCCATGTTGCTGACCGTCTGGCGCCAGTGCTGGTTGTCCTTGCGCAGCCCGGTGACCTGCCCCTCGAGCGAGTCGGCGACCGGGCCGTTGAGGGCGGCTGTGCCGACCACCAGGCCGATCGCCAGAGCCAGGAAGACCGCGGTGAGGGACACCACGTGGTAGCGGAAATTGATCACGCTTGCAGCCTCTTGATCGGTCGGGAACTAGAAGAGCCGGTACAGCTGGAACACGAAATTGTCCCACCACTCGGCGACCACGCCCAGGTACGCCTTCCCGACGGTCGACACGGCCACCGCGGACGCCATCGCCGCGATCGCCGAGAGCACCAGCAGCAGCAGCGACGAGCCGGAGATGCTCTGCCGGTAGAGCCGGCTCACCCCCTTGGCGTCGACCAGCTTGCCGCCGACCTTCAGCCGGGTCAGGAACGTCGAGGCCATCCCGCCCCGACCCTTGTCCAGGAACTCGACAAGGGTCGCGTGGGTGCCGACCGCAACGAGCAGCGAGGCGCCCTTCTCGTCGGCGAGCAGCATGGCCAGGTCCTCGCTGGTCGCCGCGGCCGGGAAGGTGATCGCCGGCACACCGAGGCCGTTGACCCGGGGCAGGCCGGGCGCCCGCCCGTCCGGGTACGCGTGCACGATCACCTCGGCGCCGCAGCGCAGCACGTCGTCGGTGACCGAATCCATGTCGCCAATGATCATGTCGGGGGTGTAGCCGGCCTCGACGAGCGCGTCCGCGCCACCGTCGACGCCGATCAGCACCGGCTTGAACTCCCGGATGTACGGGCGCAGCACGTCCAGGTCGGCCTTGTAGTCGTAGCCGCGCACCACGATCAGGCAGTGCCGACCCTGGATCTGGGTCTCGATGTCCGGCACCCCGACACCGTCGAGCAACAGGTCGCGCTCCTGGCGCAGGTAGTCCATCGTGTTGGCGGCGAACGCCTCCAACTGCACCGACAGACCCTCCCGGGCGTCAGCCATCGCCTTGGCGACCGTCTCGGCGTCCTGCAGGCTGCCGTGGGCCACCGGCTCGTCACCGGCGAAGACCGTGTTGCCCTCGATGCGCACCTGGTCGCCCTCGCGGATCCGCTCGAAGACGCCCTCACCCAGGTCGTCGAGGAGCGGAATGCCGGCGGCGACCAGCACCTCCGGGCCGAGGTTCGGGTAACGGCCGGAGACCGACGGCTTGGCGTTGAGCACCGCCGCGACCCCGACCGCGACCAGCGAATCGGCCGCCACCCGGTCCAGGTCGACGTGGTCGATGACCGCGATGTCACCGGGTCGCAGCCGACCGACCAGGCGTTTCGTCCGGCGATCAAGGCGCGCGGTGCCGAGGACTCTGCCCGGTTCGGAGTTCCGGTTCCGGCGCAACGTGGGTAGACGCATCGTGACCATCCTGGCATGTGAGGCAGGCTTTTCTGTCGCGACATGCCTGAGCAGGGCCGCCTACCCAGGGAAGCACACACCGGCACAAGCCGGTGTGCTTGCGCTCACAATACGCGGCGTCACAACCGCCTTTCCTTGGCGGCCACCGCCAGCAACTCCTCGGCGTGGGCGATACCCAGATCTGAATCGGGCAAACCCGCCAACATGCGCGCCAACTCCCGGGCCCGCTCGGTGTCCTCCACCACCCGCACCCCGCTCGTCGTCACCGCGCCGCCGGTGTCCTTCGCCACCACCAGGTGCCGGTCGGCGAACGCGGCCACCTGCGGCAGGTGCGTGACCACCAGCACCTGGTGGCTGCGGGCCAGCCGCGCCAACCGGCGGCCGATCTCCACCGCCGCCTGACCACCGACCCCCGCGTCGACCTCGTCGAAGACCAGTGTGGGCGGGCCGCCCGAGCCGGCGAACACGACCTCGATGGCGAGCATCACCCGGGACAGCTCACCGCCGGAGGCGCCGCGCTGCAACGGCAACGACGGCGCGCCCGGGTGGGCCAGCAACCGCAGCTCCACCTCGTCACCGCCGTCCGGTGTGACACCCACCTCGACGCCGTTGACCGCCAACGTCGGCTCCGCGCGACCGGCCGGACGGGGCAGCACCGCCACCTCGATCCGCGCGTGCGGCATGGCCAGCCCGGCAAGCTCGACGGTGACCTGGTCGGCGAAGCGGATCGCCGCCTCCTGCCGGGAGGCGGACACCCGGCCGGCGAGGTCGGCCACCTCGACGGCGAGCCGCTGACCCTCCCGCTCCAACTCGTCCAGCACGTCGTCGGACATGTCCAGGTCGGACAGTCGGGTGCGCGCCCGGTCAGCCCAGGCGATCACCCCGTCGACGTCGTCGGCGTACTTGCGGGTCAACGCGCGCAGCGCCGCCCGCCGCTCGTAGACGTGCTGCAACCGGGCCGGGTCCGCGTCCAGCGTCGCCAGGTACGTCGACAGCTCCGCGGACACGTCGGTGACCAGGGTGGCCGCCTCCTCCAGGCGGGCCGCCAGCTCGCCGAGCGCCGGATCGGTGCCGGACTGCGCCTCCAGGGTCCGCCGGGCGGTGCCCAGCAGCGCCGCCGCGTCCGGGGTCTCGTCGGTGGCCTCCGCGCCACCGGCCACGCACTGCTGGGCGATCTGCGCGGCGGTCCGCAGGCCCTCGGCGTGCTCCAGCCGCTGCGCCTCGGTCTTCAGCTCGTCGTCCTCGCCGGGCTGCGGGTCGACCCGGGTGATCTCGTCGAGGCCCAGCCGCAGCAGGTCGGCCTCCTGGTTGCGCTCACGGGCGTTGCGCCGCCGGTCGGCCAGGTCGTCGACCACCCGACGCCACCCCGTGTACGCCTCCCGCAGCGCGTCGAGCAGCTTCTCGTGCGCGGGGCCGGCGAACCGGTCCAGTGCGGCCCGCTGCTCGGCCGGGCGCAGCAGCCGCAACTGGTCGGACTGGCCGTGCACGGCCACCGCCTGCTCGCCGACCTCACCGAGCATCGACACCGGCATGCTCCGGCCGCCGACGTGGGCGCGCGAGCGCCCCTCCACCGTGACCGTGCGGCTCAACAGCACCGTGCCGTCCTCGTCGGGCTCGCCACCGGCCTCGGTGATCCGCGCGTGCACGGCGTCGGCGACCCGCCCGTGCAGCCGCAGCCGCCCCTCCACCACCGCCCGGCCGGGTTGGGCGCGGACCCGCCCGGCGTCGGCCCGGCCGCCGAAGAGCAGGCCGAGGCCGGTCACCACCATCGTCTTGCCCGCACCGGTCTCGCCGGTGATGACGTTCATGCCGCCGGTCAACGGCAGCGTGGTGTCCTCGATGACGCCCAGCCCGGTGATGCGCAGCTCTTCCAGCACAGCCACCGACAGTAGACGCGAGGCCCGACACTTGACCAGCCGACGGGCCCGGGCACGGCCCGCACCCGGCCGACGTACAGTTCTGCCCCGTGTTGGACGTGATCGGCCTGACCCCGGCTGAGGAGGAGCTCTACCGCTGCCTGCTCCAGCTCACCACGGCCCGCATCGACGAGCTGGTCCATCGCCTGCACCGCCCCCGTGAGCAGGTCGTCGCCCAGGTCGAGGCGCTGCGCGGCAAGGGCCTCGTGCAGCCCACCGACAACGACCCGGACGCCCCGCTGCGCCCGACCGCCCCGGACGTCGCCCTCGGCGGGACGCTGCTGCGCCGCCAGGAGGACCTGGAGGCGGCCCGCCAACTGGTCACCCAACTGGCCGAGGAGTACCGCTCCGGGCTGCGCCGGCACCACGTCGACCACCTCGTGGAGGTGATCACCGGCGGCCGGGTCCTCCGGGACCGCCTGCGTGACCTGCAGAACTCGGCGCGTACCGAGGTGCTCTGGTTCTGCCGGGCCAATCCCCTGGCCATGGCCGGCCCGGAGAACGTCGAGGAGTTCGACGCGCTGGCCCGTGGGGTGAGCTACCGGGCCATCTACGAGCGTGACCTGCTGCTGGAGCCGGGCGCGTTGGCCGACCTGGCCAAGGGCGTCGCCGCCGGTGAGCAGGCCCGCGTCCTGGACCGGCTGCCGGTCCGACTGGCCATCGTGGACGCCCGCACCGCCATCTGCCCGCTGGTGCCCGACCGTGCCGGCGGCGAACCGAGCGCCGCCGTGATCGGGCGCAGTCAACTGCTCGACGCCCTGCTCGCCCTCTTCGAGAGTCACTGGCGGGTGGCCACCCGGCTGCGGCTCGACGACCCGCTCGCCGTCGCGGCCCCCGAGGGTCGACGGCCGGAGCCCGAGTGTCACCCGGGCGACGGTTACCAGCCCGACGCCGACGAGGCGCGGCTGCTGTCGCTGTTCGTGGCGGGCGTACCGGACAAGTCCATCGCCTCCCAGCTCGGGGTGAGCCGGCGGACCGTGCAACGGCGCATCGCCGACCTGATGGCCGCCGCCGGCGTGGACACCCGGCCCGGGTTGGCGTTCCAGGTCGCCCGCCGCGGCTGGCTCTGAGGCCGCAAGGGTCCGCCGTCGACCGACGGCGGACCCCAGGGCGGGACGGCCGGGCCGCCCCGCCCTCGCCGCATCAGCGCAGCCCGTACGCCTGGAGCACGGTCTGGTCGACGGTGTTCCCGGCCCGGTCGGCGGCGTGCACCCGTAGCGACACCGTGCCGCGCCCCGCCGGCACTGTCGCGGTGTACCGGGTGCCCGACCCCTTCGTCGGCGCGTTGCGCCAGGTGACGCCCCCGTCGAAGGAGACCTGCACCCGGACGCTGGTGCCGGTCGGCGCCGGCACCCCGGCCGGCTGCCGCAGGGTCAGCCCCACCTGGTGCGACCGGTTGCCGCGGACCGTGCCGGACAGGTCGGCCGGCACCCGGTAGTCCACCTGCAGCAGCGACAACGGGGTGGCGGCGTCGCCCGCCGGTCGGGCCGAGGTGAACTCCCACGCGGTGTCGGTGCGCGTGCCGTAGCGCCACTCGTCCGAGGACCGCTGCGTCGTCAGGTCCAGTCGGTAGCGGGCCGACTTCGCAGTGGTGGGCACCGGCGCCCACCCGCCGGAGAGGTCGGCGATCTGCTGCCCGTCGCGGCTGACCCGGATCGCGACAGTGTCCGACTCCTCGCTGCCGCCGGCCTCCCTGAAGTTACCGTCAGCGTCGACGAACTCGGCCACCCGCAGGTTCAAGGTGTCCCCGGTACGGGTCGGTACCGGGACACCGCCGCCGGCCGGCACGGCCGGTCGGATCACCGGAGCGTGCCAGGTTTCGGCGACCCGGTCGTCGGCGGCGTACTGCCGGGGCTGCTGGGTGAGCCCGCCGAGCAGCCGCCCCCAGGACCAGGTGACCTTGTGCAGGACCTGGTGTTGCCACCAGTTGTCCCCGGCGCTGACGAACTCCTGGCGGGTGGTGCCGGTACGCACCGGGCGCTGGTCGTCGTTCCAGGAGGTCTCCTGCCACGGGCGCCAGCCGAACCGCTGCTCGCTGGCCCACGGCGTACCGCCGACGTCGCCGTAGCTGGCGGTCACCTCGGCCGTGTTCTTCCCGGTGACCGTGTGCGTGATCCGCTCCGGCACGCGGCCCTTCGACACCTGCCACACGTCGTACAGGTACGGGCTGTCCACCGTCAACGTCAGGTCCAGCGTCGCCCGGCCCTTCCTGGCCGCCGCGATCAGCCGCTGCCCGTCGTCGTTGGCCACCACCATCGACGGGATCGGCAACCGCTCCCCGAGCGGCTGCCACACCGTCCACGCGCTGAAGTCCGCCGGCCGGACGATCAGCACCACGGCAGCGCCGGCGGCGGCCGCCGCCGCGATCTGCTCCTCCTCCGAGGCGTCCGGGCTGCTGGTGAGCAGCGCCGCGGCGCCGCGTACCCGGGTCAGCTCGGCGGGGGTGCCGGTGCCGGCCCAGACCAGCGGCAGCTTGCGTCGGTCGGCCGGCGCCGGCGAGTAACCCAGCAGGTTGATGTCCAGCGGACCGGACACCCCGCTGATCTTCGCGTCCACCATCGGAGCGACCAGTTGCCAGCGGGACGCGAACTCGAACTCGCCCTGGCGTACCGGGCGGGTCGGCGTGACGTTGACCTGCTGGATGGTGCTGTAGGTCATCACCCCGTGATTGACCTGCCGGCCGTTGCCGAAGACCCGGTGCTCGTAGAAGCTGATCGTCGACCGCTGCTCGGTCGGCTTCGGCGTCTCGATCCGTACCGGGGTGCCCTTGCGCGGGTCGAGCACGACGGTGAGGTCCCGGTCGACCAGCAGCTCCGGGTCGGTGACCAGGGTGATCTGCTCGTCCAGTGGGGCACCGTGCTCGATCAACGCCTCGACCAGGTAGGGGCCGTCCTCGACCTGGAGTTGCACCTCGCCGCCGACCCACCCGAGCCAGTCGGATTCGGGCTGCTCACCGAAGAGGGTGAGCACCGACGCGAGACCCGGCTGACCTTTCATGTCCAGCGCCTTCACGGTGACGGTGCGCAGCGGGCCGCTGAGGGTCAGCGCGACGGCGGTACGCACCGCGACGCCGTCCGCGCCGGTGGCCACCAGCCACCCGCCGTGCACCCCCCGGTCCAGCTTCGCCGGGTCCGCCCGCAGCGGCACGGCGACGCTGCCGCCGGCCGGCACCGTCACCTCGGCGCCGCCGACCGCCACCCCGTCGGTCTCGACCGCGCGGGTGTCCAGGTTGCGCAACTCCAGGGCCAACCGCAGGGTCTGCGGGGTGGTGCCGCCGTTGGTGTACGTCACGGTCCGCTCGACCGTCGCGCCACCGGTGCTGAGCCGACCGAAGTCGGCGGTGGCGGAGGAGTACACCCGCTGGCCGAGCGCGCGGGCCACGTCGACCCGGCCGGCGCCCTGCTCGAAGACTGTCAACGCCGGGTTCGCCTTCGTGGTGCTGACCAGTGCGTCCTTGAGCTTCACGGCGGACCAGTCGGGGTGTTCCTGGGCGAGGATCGCCGCCGCTCCGGCCACGTGCGGGGTGGCCATCGAGGTGCCCGACGCGGTCGTGTAGGCGTCGTCCACCGGCGTACCCATGGTGGTTCCGGCGGCCCGGGCGGCGATGATGCCGACCCCCGGCGCGGTGATCTCGGGCTTGAGGCCGTTGTCGCCGAGGCGCGGGCCTCGGCTGGAGAACTCCGCCAGGTTGTCGGCGCGGTCCACCGCGCCGACGGTGAGCGCCGCCGAGGCCGCGCCGGGCGCGCCGACGGTACGCGCGGCACCCGAGTTGCCGGCGGCGACCACGAAGAGCGCGCCGGTCTCGGCGGTCAGGTCGTTCACCGCCTGGCTCATCGGGTCGGTGCCGTCGGTCGGGTCGCCGCCGAGGCTCATGCTGACCACCTTCGCGCCGGAGTGGGCGGCCCACTCCATACCCGCGATGATGGACGAGCTGTAGCCGGAGCCCGCGTCGTCGAGCACCTTGCCGACCAGCAACCGCGCGCCCGGGGCGACACCCTTGCGTCGCCCGTCGGACGCCGCCCCGCTGCCGGCGATGGTGGCGGCCACGTGGGTGCCGTGACCGTGCCCGTCGCGGGCGCTGCCACTGTCGGAGAAGTCCTGCGCCTCGGCGATCCGACCGGCCAGGTCGGGGTGGGTGGCGTCGACGCCGGTGTCGAGCACCGCCACCTTCACGCCGGCACCGTCGCGGCCGGCGGCCCAGGCGGCCGGGGCGCCGATCTGCGGCACGCTGTGCTCCAGCGTCGGGCGGACCTTCCCGTCCAGCCAGATCCGGGCGACACCCGCGCCGAGCCGGGCGGGTGAGCCGGCGGTGACCCGCTGCCCGGGCGCGCCGCGCAGCGACGTCCACAGAGCACCGAGTTCGCCCTTGCCGACCCGCATCGCGGCGCCGTTGATGCTCTCCAGGGGACGCGCGCCGGTGGCGCCGGCCAGCGGCCTGACCCGTCCGGCGGCCGGCTCCTGGTAGCGCACGATCAGCGGCAACGTGGCCTGCGCGGCGTCGCCGTACCCGTCGGCCGCCAACTCCTGGACGTCGAACAGGTCGGGGTCGAGCACCCCGGCGGAGAGGTACGGCACGACGTCGCTGGGCAGCACCCGCAACCCGCCGTCGGCCTCGACGGTCTGGAAGGTGATCCGGTTGCGCCCCGGGCCGGGGTGGACGGTGGCGGCGACCCGACCGGGTGCCGCCTGGACCAGATCGACCTGATCGCCGGTGATCAGGGTGATGCGGACGGGTGCGTGCTGGGCGGGCGTGCCCGACGTCGGGCCGGTGGGCCGGGCGGGCGGGTCGGCGGACGCCGGTGCGGCGACGCCGACCACCAACGCGCCGACCGCGCCGACGGCGAGCCAGCGGGGGGACCAGTGCATGCGATGCGCTCCTCTACTCCTCCAGGCCCACCATCCGTAGATGAGGGCCGATCGGAGTCTGCGACGGCGCGCGTCACCAGGTCACTAGTCGCCAGCCGCCGCAGCGGCGACATGTCGTCAGGTGGACACCGCACATCCACCGACAGTGTGTGCCACGGTCACCGGCGGCTGCCGCGCCACCCGTGCACGGGGAGGTCGAACTTGGCCACCAGCCGGTCGGTGAACGGGCGGGGGCGCAGCCGCACGATGCGCACCGGCAGGGCGCCGCGGCGCACCGTCACCCGCGCGCCGGGTGGCAGGTCGTAGACCCGCCGGCCGTCGCAGGAGAGCACCGCGAGGGTGGTGAACGGGTCGACGGTGATCACGAAGGTGGACGTCGGGGCCGTGACCAACGGGCGGCTGAACAACGCGTGCGCGCTGATCGGCACCAGCAGCAGCGCCTCCACCTCCGGCCAGACCACGGGACCGCCACCGGAGAACGCGTACGCGGTGGAGCCGGTGGGCGTGGCGCAGACGACACCGTCGCAGCCGTAGCGGGACAGCGGCCGGCCGTCCACGTCGACGAGCAGCTCCAGCATCTGCGCCCGCTCGCCCTTCTCGATGCTGATCTCGTTGAGCGCCCACGACTCGATGGTCGGCCCGCCGTCGAACTCGGCGGTGACGTCCAGGGTCAGCCGCTCGTCGACGGTGTAGTTGCGGCCGACGACGTCCCGGACGGCGGTGTCCAGGTCGTCGATCTCCGCCTCCGCCAGGAAGCCCACCTTGCCGAGGTTGATGCCGAGCAGCGGCGCCTTCGCCGGCCGGGCCAGCTCGGCGGCGCGCAGGAAGGTGCCGTCCCCACCGAGAGCGAAGACGATCTCGGCGCCCTCGGCGGCCTGCGGGCCGGCGACCGGCACCACGCCGGGCAGGTCGAGGTCGTCGGCCTCGTCGGCGACCACCCGTACCTCGAAACCCGCGTCGATCAGGTCGGCGGCGACCGACCGGGCGTGCTCGGTGCTGCGCCGACGACCGGTGTGGGTCACCAGCAGCGCGGTCCGGCTCATCGGGTCGCCCGCCCGTCCTGGACTAGGCGGCACCGCGACACCGTCGCCCCGCCACAACCGCGTGTCGTCGCGGCGCCCTCGCTGCGCGCGTTCACCCTGCGACCTCCTCCGCCGCCCCGTCCGGCACGTCGCCGGTCGTCGTCGAGCCGTCCGGCCCGGCCGCCACCACGGCCCGCACCCGCTGCGGGTCGGCCGGTGGTGCGCCCCGGCGCAACCATACGAAGAACTCCACGTTGCCGCTCGGCCCGGGCAGCGGGCTGGCCGCCACGTCGGCCAGGCCGAGGCCGAGCCGCGCGGCCGCCGCGGCCACGTCCAGCACCGCTTCGGCGCGCAGCTCCGGATCGCGGACCACACCGCCGGCGCCGACCCGCTCCTTGCCGACCTCGAACTGCGGCTTGACCATCAACGCCAGGTCACCGTCGTCGCGGGTGCAGCCGGCCAACGCCGGCAGCACCAACCGCAACGAGATGAACGACAGGTCGGCCACCGTGAGATCGACCTGGCCGCCGATGGTGTCCGCGTCGAGGGTACGAACGTTGGTGCGCTCCAGCACGCGGACCCGCTCGTTCGTGCGCAGCGGCCAGGCGAGCTGCCCGTACCCGACGTCCACCGCCACCACCTCGGCCGCGTCGGCGCGCAGCAGCACGTCGGTGAACCCGCCGGTCGACGCGCCCGCGTCCAGGCAGCGCCGCCCGGCGACCCGCAACCCTCCGGGGGCGAACGCGGCCAGCGCCCCGGCGAGCTTGTGCCCACCCCGGGAGACGTACTCCTCGGCGGGGTCCGCACCGGTCACCAGGAGCGGGTCGGCGGGGTCGACCATCGCGGCCGCCTTGCGGGCGACCACGCCCCGCAGTTGGACCCGGCCGGCCTCCACCAACGCGGCGGCCTGCTCACGGGAGCGGGCCAGACCGCGCCGGACGAGTTCGGCGTCCAGCCGGTTACGACGTGCCATGGGTGGTTCTCCGGTCTGCTCAGGCCTGGTCGTCCCGCTCAGGTCTGGTCGATGGTGGCGAGGGTTTCCCGCAGCGTCTCGTAGGCCGCCTCGTACTGGGCGATCTGGTCGGCGGGGGCGAGCGTTGCCGCGTTCGCCAGGGACTGCACGGCCGCGTCCACCGCCGGGTGTCGCGTCTCGTCGTCGTCCCCGAACTCCGGCGGCGGCCCGGGCCGGGCACCCGCCGGCGGCCCGGGCCGGGCCGGGAAGGAACTGCCCGCCGGTGGGCCGGGGCGGGCCGGGAAAGAGCTGCCTGCCGGTGGGCCGGGGCGGGCCGGGAACGAGCCGCCGGGCGGTGGGCCGGGCCGGGTCATTCGGCGTCGTCCGGCCGCTGCTTGCGGACCGCCTTCTTGGCGGGCATCGCCGCCGGCGTCGGAACGTCCTCGTCGGCGCTCCGGCTGACCGCCGCCGGCGGCTTCTTCGCGATGGCCTTCTTCGCGACCGCCTTCTTCGCGACCGCCTTCTTCGCGACCGGCGCGGAGACCGGCGCACCGGCGGGGGCGTCGGACGGCACGAGGCCGGTGCCGGGCCGCGCGGCGGCAGTCGGGTCGGGTGCTGGCGTCGGGCCGGCGGTCGACGCGTCGACGGACCGCGCCTGCCGTAGCTGCCGCTCCAGGTCGTGCACCCGTCGGGTCAGCTCGGCCACCTCGTCGGCGGTGGCCAGACCGACCGCACCGAGGGCCCGGTCGACCTCGAAGCGGACCAGCTTGGTCAACGCCTCCCGGTTGGCGGCGCTGGTGGTGAGCAGTTCCTCGCCGAGGGCCTGGAGTTGGGCGGCGGTCGCGCCGCCGGAGCCGACGAGGCGACGTGCCACGTCCTGGGCCTTCTTCCGGGGCGCCTCCGTAAGGCCCATGGCCAGCTCGAGGTAGGCGCGCCACGCGTCCTGCATGCCTGAGTCCTTCCACGGGGCGGGGTGTGCAGGTGTCACGCTACCGGGCACCCCGGACCGGTCCGTGCGGTACGGTGCCGAGGACGGCGTGGCGATCAACGAGGGGGAGATGTGGCCAGCGTGGACGAGTGCCGCCAGGCGTTGCAGGAGCTGGCCGCCCGGTTGGATCGCAACGCCGAGACGGTACGCGAACGGATCGACCTGGACCGGACGCTGGCCTGCCGGATCACCGACCTGGACACCGCGTTTCACGGCCGGATCACCGGCGGCCGGCTGGTCGAGCTGACCGACGGCGACGACCCCAAGGCCAAGATCGCGCTGAGCACGTCCAGCGACGACCTGCTCGCCCTGGTCCGCGGCGACCTGGACGTCACCAACGCGGTGACCTCCCGCCGGGTGTCGATCAAAGCCAACCCGTTCGACCTGCTGAAGCTGCGCAAGCTGCTCTGACCGTTGCCGTCTGCTCTGACTGTTGCCGTCACCCGGCAGCGGTCAGACCGAAGCTCTCCATCGCGTGGGCCGCGTCCGGGCCCACCGGACGGATCTTCGGCAGCGCCGGCGCCGGCGCCGACCAGGCCACCGCGCAGAGCGCCGCGAGGGCGTCCAGCTGTCGACCGGTCCCCGCCAGCTCCAGCGTGCCGTCCCGGTCGGTCACGGACCAGCCGCCGGCGTCCGCCGGGCCCGGCACCCGCACGGCGGCAGCCGGGTCGAACAGCCCCGCCAGGTCCCTCGCGACGTACGTGGGACGCCGCTGCGGCTCGGCGGCCAGCAGATCCGGTACGCCGTGCACGCCGGTGAGCACGAGCAGACTGTCCAGCCCAGCCCGACAGGCGCCCTCGATGTCGGTGTCCAACCGGTCACCCACCACCAGGCTCCGCCCACCGCCACTGCGCCGCGCGGCGGTCTGGAACAGCGCCGGCTCCGGCTTGCCGACCACCACGTCCGGGTCCCGCTCCAAGGCCGTCCGCAGCACGGCGACCAGGGAACCGTTGCCGGGCAACGGACCTCGCCCACTGGGCAGGGTCCGATCGGTGTTGGTGGCGATCCAGATGGCACCGGCCCGTACCGCGATCGACGCTTCGGCCAACTCGGCCCAGCCGACCTGCGGGCCGTACCCCTGCACCACCGCCGCCGGCTTCTCGTCGGCCTGGGTGACCGGGGTCAGACCGACCGCGCGCAGTTCCGCGCGCAGCGCCTCCGCGCCGACCACCAGCACCGACGCGCCGGCGGGCAGCCGGTCACGCAGCAACTCGGCCGAGGCGGCGGCGGAGGTGAGGACCTCCTCCGGCCGGGCCGGCACACCCATTCCGGTCAGCAGGTCCGCCACCTCGCTGGAGCGGCGGGACGCGTTGTTGGTCGCGTACGCCACCGCCCGTCCCTCGGCGTGCAGCCGGGCCACCGCCTCGACGGCGCCGGGGATCGGCCGGTCGATCAGGTAGATCACGCCGTCCAGATCGAAGACGACCAGGGTGTACCCGTCGACCAGCCGCTCCCCCACGCCCGCGCTCACCGCCGCGTCGACCCTGACTCGTCGCCCTCGGCCGGCAGGGTCCCGGCGGCGTTCGCCGTGTCCCCGTCCGCTGCGTCCCCGTCCGCTGCGTCGCCGTCCGCCGCGTCGCCGGACGTCACACCGCTGTCGCCAGCGGTGCCCGCGTCGGCGTTGCCGCTCGGGTGACGGTCCTCGTCCTCGTCGTCGAAGTCCTCGTCGTCGCCGGGACGGCCGACAGCGGCGTCCTCCTCGTCGTCGTCGAAGTCCGCGTCGTCCTCGTCATCGTCCCGGTCGTCGTCTTCGTCTTCTTCGTCGTCGTCTTCGTCTTCGTCTTCGTCTTCTTCGTCGTCACCGGTCAGGTCGGCGTCGGGTCGGGCCGGCACCGCGCCGGGAGCGCCCGGGCCAGCGGCGATCTCCTCGGCGGCCTCGTCCTCGTCGTCACCCTCGATGACAACACCGTCGAGTTCGAGCAGCCGCTCGGCGGCGTCGGTCTCGCCCTCGGTGTCCACGTCAGCGGCGCGGGAGAACCACTCGCGGGCCTCGTCGCGCCGACCCACCGCGAGCAGCGCGTCGGCGTACGCGTACCGCAGCCGGGCCGTCCACGGCACGGTGGCCTCGCTGGTGAGGTCCGGGACCTGGAGCATCGCGACCGCGGCGTCCTTCTGCCCGAGGTCACCCCGTGCCCCGGCGGCGACGATCAGCAGTTCGATCGCCACGGCCTGGTCCAGCTTCTCCCGGTCTGCGCCACGGAACAGGTCGATGGCCCGCTCCGGCCGGCCGAGAGCCCGCTCGCAGTCCGCGAGCACGGCCAGGTGACTCTGCAACCCGCTCATCCGGTGGTACGTGCGCAGTTCGGCGATCGCCGACTGCCACTCCCCCGCGTGGTACGCGGCCAGACCGACCGCCTCGCGGACGGCGGAGATGCGCGACGCCAACCGCCGGGCGGCCAGCGCGTGCGCCAACGCCTCGGCGGGATCCTCGTCGATCAGCTGCCCGGTCGCGACCAGGTGCCGGGCCACCGTCTCGGCGACCGGCTTGTTCAGCGAGAGCAACTCGGCGCGGACGTCCTTGTCGAGGTCGGTCGCGACGATGTCGTCCGGCAACGCCGGGGCCGAACTGCGCCCGCCCTCGAACGACTCGGAGCCACCCGCGCGGTCGTCCCGACGGAACTCCCCCTCACGACGTGGCCGCTCGTCGGCCCGGGAACCGCCGGTACGCTCTCCGCCCCGGTAGCCGCCCTCGCGGTCACCGCCACGGAACCCGCCCTCACGGCGGTCGCCGGAACGCGAGCCGTCCCGGTCACCACCACGGGAGCCACCTTCACGGCGGTCACCACCACGGAACCCGCCGTCGCGGTCACCGCCACGGAAGCCACCCTCACGCGGCGGGCCGGAGCGGGTGCGGTCGCCGCCCTGGTACCCGCCCTCACGGCGGTCACCACCACGGAAGCCACCGTCACGGTCGCCGCCGCGGAAGCCACCCTCACGCGGGGCGCTGGAACGCGAACCGTCCCGGTCACCACCACGGGAGCCACCTTCACGGCGGTCACCACCACGGAACCCGCCGTCACGGTCACCGCCACGGAAGCCACCCTCACGCGGCGGGCCGGAGCGGGTGCGGTCGCCGCCCTGGTACCCGCCCTCACGACGGTCACCGCCACGGAAGCCACCTTCACGCGGGGCGCTGGAACGCGAACCGTCCCGATCGCCGCCGCGGAAACCGCCCTCACGGCGGTCACCGCCACGGAAGCCGCCGTCACGGTCGCCGCCACGGAAGCCACCCTCACGCGGGGCGCTGGAACGCGAACCGTCCCGATCGCCGCCGCGGAAGCCACCTTCACGGCGGTCACCACCACGGAACCCGCCGTCACGGTCACCGCCACGGAAGCCACCCTCACGCGGCGGGCCGGAGCGGGTGCGGTCGCCGCCCTGGTACCCGCCCTCACGACGGTCACC
>NZ_JARVKT010000039.1:0-56692 GCF_029809455.1 Micromonospora sp. DH14
ATCATGAAGTTATTGCCACTCGCACCGGCGTGTCATGGCAATAACTTCATGATCAACAACGGGGTGGGGGTTAGGCGCCTTCGGTGCGGGTGGCTGGGTGGCGATCGGGGTCGACGGGACGGCGCGGGGTCGGCTGGGACAGGCCCGTACTGAAACGGGTCGAATCCGCCGCGAGGTCCGGGTGTTCCACGTCCAGTGCGAGCGCGGCAGCCTCGTCCAGCCCCAGTTCGGCACCCTCGCCGTACGCGTCGTCGAAGGCCGCGTCGCCCAGCACCGCGCGCAACTCCCCCTGCTGTTCGGCCCAGTAACCGCCGAAGATCCCCGGGGTGGCCCGCATGCTCGCCCGGGTCGCCTGCGCGGCACCGAACAGCCGGGCGGCGGTCAACCGCTCCCCGCCGATCGCACACCGCACCGCGACCGCGTTCAAGGTGTCACACGCCCGGCCGTGGTAGCCGTGGCCCATCCGCGAACGCAACGCCACCAGCAGGTGCTCGTGGGCGGCGATCACATCGCCACGGGCCAACGCGACCATCCCGAGCAACATGTCCACCGAACGCCGGCCGCGCTCCACCGGCCGGGCCGCCTCCACCGGACGCACCGCGCCCAACAGCTCCGCCGCCTCCTCCAGGGCACCTCGCCGCCAGAGCAGCTCCGCCAGACTGAACACCGCGAACAGCGCCTCGCCGACCACGTCCTGCCCGTGCGCCCAGTCGATGACCTCCCGGCACACCCGCTCGGCCTCGACGAACTGCCCCATGTCCACCAGCGGCGCGGCCCGGCCGGCGAGCACCCGGGCCAGCAGACCGGCGTCACCGGCCTGCCGGGCCGCCGCCTCCGCCCGCTGGGAGTAGCGCAGTTCCTCGGCGAACTCGCCGTCGGCGCTCGCGTGCAACGAGTGCATGTGGTACGCCGCCGCCAGCTCAGCCTCCGGGATCCGCTCCCCCGTCTCCGCGATCCGCCCGTACAGCCGGAACAGCCACAGCCGCCCTTCCCGGGCCAGGCCCCGCTCCAGCCACCACTGGTCCAGCCCGCCCGCCAGACCGAGACCGGCGCGGGCGCTGCCGCCGGTGGCGCACCATCGCAGCGCGGCGCGCAGCTCCCCCGCCAGTGGGTCGAGCGAATACAACGACAGCGTCACCGGCCGGCCGTCCTGACCCAGGTGGGCCCGGTCCAACGCGTGGGCCGACCAGGCCACGTGCCGGTCCCGAGCGGCCTGCTCCTCACCCGCCTCGGCCAGCCGCCGCGCCGCGTACGCCCGGATGGGGTCGAGCATCCGGTAGGTGCTGCCGGCGGCCCGCGGCTCGGCCAACACCATCGACTTGTCCACCAGGACCGAGAGCGGGTCCAGCGGATCGTCACCCAGCAGCCACTCCACCGTCTCCAGATCCACCGGGCCGGCGAAGACCGCCAGCCACCGCAGCAGGTGGGCGGCCCGGGGGCCCAGCGTCCGGTACGACCAGGTGACGGTGGCCTGCATGGTCAGATGCCGTTCGGTGGCCGAGCGCTGCACCGCCCGGCTCGCCGGGGTGGGCGGCGACGCCCCGGCCGCCGCCGCGACCAGGTCGACGGTGTCCTGCTGGTTGCCGGACCAGCCCCGCTCCACCGGCGGCGGATCGGGGTCCTCCCGGCCGGCGTCCAGGGTGCCGAGGACATCGTCCAGCCGTTCGGCGAGCTGGCCGACGGAGAGCACCCGCAGCCGGGCGGCGGCCAACTCGATGGCGAGCGGCAGGCCGTCCAGCCGCTGCACCACCCGACGCAGGTCGGCGGACTCGGCCGGGTCCGGCTGCCGCCCGCCGCGCGCCGCCGCCGTGCGGTCCAGCAGCAGCGCCACCGCGTCGCTCTCCGCACCGTCGGCGCGCGGGTCGACCGAGAGCGGCGGAATCCGCCACACCACCTCGCCGGGCAGGCTGAACGACTCACGACTTGTCGCCAGCACCCGCACGCCGCTCCCGCCGGACAGCAACCGCGCGATCACCTCCGCGCAGGCGGCCGGTTGGGTGTCGCAGGTGTCCAGTACGACAAGCATCCGGCGGTTGGCCGCGTACTCGACAAGCGTGTCCAGCATCGGCCGGCCGGGCTCGGGACGCAGGCCCAGCACGGCGGCGATGGCGAACGCCACCAGCCCCGGGTCGGTCACCGAGGCGATGTCGACGAACCAGACCCCGTCCGGGTACGCCTCGACGACTCCGCTGGCCAACTCCACAGCGAGCCGGGTCTTGCCCGCGCCACCCGCGCCCAGCACGGTGACCAGGCGGTGCTGCCGCACCAGCAGGCCCAGCTCGATGCGTTCGGCCTGCCGACCGACGAACGACGTCACCTGGGTGGGCAGGTTGTGCGCCACCGCGTCGGCGGTGCGGGGTCGGGGGAACTGCCGCTCCAGACCCGGGGCGACCAGTTGGAACAGTCGTTCCCGGTCGTCGAAGCCGCGTAGCCGGTGCAGACCGAGGTCGAGCAGTGTCGCACCCGGCGGCATCGGCTCGGCCCGACGTGCGGTGGACGCCGTGCACAGCACCTGCCCGCCGTGCGCGGCGGCGGCCACCCGGGCGGCCCGGTGCACCTCGGGGCTGGCGTACTCGCCGTCGCGCGGCTCGGCGTAGCCGGTGTGCAGGCCCATCCGCACCCGTGGCGCGGCCTCGGCGGTGGGCCAGTCGTGGCTGGCCAGTGCCCGCTGGGCGGTCAGGCACGCGGTCATCGCCGCGGTGGCGTCCTCGAAGGCCAGGAAGAACGAGTCGCCCTCGGTCAGCAGCTCCGCGCCACCGGTGCTGGCCAGCGTGCGGCGCAGCAACCGTCGATGCTCGGCGAGCACCGGGCGGTAGTCCGGACCCAGCAGCTGGGCCAGCCGGGTCGAGCCCTCGATATCGGTGAACACGAAGGTCACCCAACCGCTCGGGAGCTGGATCCGTGGCGACATGCGAGGAACCTCCGCCCGTGACGTCGGGTTCATGCTGCCTGAATTCGAGCGATCACGCATCGTGAGAACGGCCGGGCAGATGCCGCCTCAACGTGCCACTCGGACCCGCTCCCGGCAAGGCCGGACCATCAGGCGGCGGCGAATCGGCCCGATCAGCAGCCGCAGGCCCCGCCGCAACAGCCACCGGCGGCGGGGGCCGGGGCACCACCGGCGGCACCGCCCCGGCCGGTGACCGCGACCGCGGAAAGAAGCTTGACCGTGTCGGCGTGTCCCTGTGGGCAGTTGGCCGGCTCACCGGCCGCCGCCATCGAACGGTTGACCTCGAAGGTGTCGCCGCAGGCGCGGCAGCGGAACTCGTACCGGGGCATGCCACCCAGGGTACGTGGATCTGACGGTTGGCGGAGCATGGGTGATACTCGACAGGTGGTGGACGGCGAGGACGACACGCGTGTGCAACCGTTACGACCGGCCGCGCCGCTGGAGGGGCCACTCGAAGGTTCGGGGGCCGCGCCCGATCCGGTGCGCGCGGTGCCCCGCCCGCGCCGCCCCTGGCTGAGCGGACGTTCGAAGGGCGCGGCGGCCACGCCACCGGCCACTGTGCCCACCCCGCCGACCACGCCCGGGGCCAAGACCGAGGCCCCCAGGACCGAGGCGGCCAAGGCGGCGACGCCCAACCCCGCTGACGCAAAGATCGAAACGGTCAAGGCCGAGGAAGCAAAGGCCGAGGCTGCGAAGGCCGAGACGCCGAAGGCCGACGACGCGAAGACCGGAGCCACCGCCGGTGCGACGGATCTGGCGAAGACCACTGTGGATGAGCTGCCGGCGGTGCCGGCGTCCGGCCCGGCCCGTCGGCGGCGGCGGGTGCAGTTCGCGCACGCGGTACGTGTGCCACCGCGCCAGGCGGCGGCAGCCGCCGCGCGGGCGACCCGGGCCTGGGCCGGCCGGCCCAGTGGTCGGCTGACCCTGCCCGGCGTCTTCCTGCTGGCGCTGGTGGCGGCGACCGCCGCGGCGGGAGCGCTGCTCGTACCGGCCACGATCCGCGCACCGCGTCCGGTGGCGGTGGACGCCTCGGCCGCGCCGGGCGCCGTCGCACCGACGGCGGCACCGTCCGGCCTGCCCACCGGCCCACTACCCACCGGGCCGTTGCCCACCATCCCACTGCCCAGCGGCGGGTTGCCCGGCACCGGGCTGCCGCCCGGCACGGTGACCGGCGGCCGGCCGTCGGACGCCCTGGCCGGATGGGCGCAGCAGGTCGGCGCCAAGGTCGGCGTCCCCGCGATCGCCATGCAGGCGTACGGCTACGCCGAGCTGGTCCTCGCCCAGACCAACCGCAGTTGTGCGCTGAGCTGGACCACGCTGGCCGCGATCGGTCAGGTCGAATCGGGGCACGGCTCGGCCAACGGCGCGCGGTTGGGGCAGGACGGCAAGGCGCTGCCCCCCATCATCGGGCTGCCGTTGGACGGGAAGGAGGGTCGGATGCGGATCATCGACACCGATGGCGGCGCGCTCGACGGGGACAGGACCCTGGACCGCGCCATCGGACCGATGCAGTTCATCCCGACCACCTGGCAGGAGATCGGCGCGGACGCCGACAACGACGGCCGCAAGGACCCGCACGATCTGGACGACGCCGCCCTGGCAGCGGGAAATTACCTCTGCAAGGGCGGTCGGAACCTCAGCATCCCGGGCGACTGGTGGAACGCGATCCTCTCCTACAACGATGTACGGCGCTACGCCCAGGACGTCTACGACACCGCGAACCGGTACGGACGGGCCAGTCGGTCATGAAGTGATCGTCTCGATACGTTGGAGAACTGGACACTTCCCCCAGGCCTCTGTTAGCGGCAAGCTAGACGGGTGATGGTGCGCGAGTGGGACCCCAGGACCGCGTCGTCCGCCGAGATCGCGTCGCTGTTGGCCACGCTGAACGCGGTCCTGGCGGCTGATCTGCCGCAGGACCCGCCCTGGCGGGAGACTTCGCTGCGGGAATACCTCGCCGAGGTGATGCCCGGCGAGCGGCGGATCTCCTGGATCGCCCAGGCCGAGCCGACCGCTGCGGGCAACACGGGCGAGGTGCTCGGCCAGGTGCACGTCCTCCTTCTGGGTGACATCGGTGTTCTCGAGGTGCTGGTGCACCCGTCCGTGCGGCGCACCGGCCTCGGCCGTGACCTGGTGTTGCGGGCCGCCCGCCGGGTCTACCAGGAGGGCTTCCAGTCGATCGGGGTCGAGGTCGTCGGCGACACGCCCGCCGTCGGGTTCTACGAGTCGCTCGGCTTCAACCGGGAGTACGTGGAGACCCGCAGCGTGCTCGACCTGACCGCGGTGGACTGGGCCGAGCTGGCCGAGATGGCCACCGGCATCAGCGCGGGCTACCAGGTGGAGTTCTTCCCGGGCGGGCCGCCGGACGACCTGCTCGAGGCGTACGCGCGGGCCAAGGCCGAGGTGCGCGACGTCGACGACGGCGAGTTGCGCCCCAGCTCGTACGACCCGGAGCGGCTGCGCGACAGCCTCGACACGCTGCACCGGCGGGGCATGAAGCCGTACATCGTGCTCGCCCGGCACGAGCAGAGCGGCGAGGTGGCCGGCCTGACCGAGGTGGTGGTGCCGGCGCAGCACCCGACCCGCGCCGACCAGTACGACACGATCGTCGCGCAGGATCACCGGGGCTACGGCATCGACCGGGCGATCAAGGCCAGGATGCTGTTGGAGCTGCGTTCCGCCGAGCCGGAGCTGATCGAGGTGCAGACCTGGAACGCCCAGGCCAACGAGGCCATGCTCAAGGTCAACGCGGAGCTGGGCTACCGGCCGGACCGGGACTGGTGCGAATACAGCGTCGACGTCGCTGAGCTGGTGCACCGCCTCGATCCGCCACGGTGAGGAATTCACGAAACTGTCCATTAGGGGATGGACGGTGGACAGTCGCGCACCTTAACGTGCGTTGACCCCGTCCACCCATCGTGGAGGCCCTATGCGCCCGCGCCGCTCAATCGCCGCGCTCGCGACCGCCACCGTCGCCGTGACTGTCACGGCGCTCGGCGTCGCACCCACCGCGGCCAGCGCCGCGCCCACCGACCTGTTCATCTCGGAGTACGTCGAGGGTTCGTCGAACAACAAGGCGATCGAGCTGTTCAACGGCACCGGTTCCGCCATCGACCTGACCGCCGGCGGCTACCAGTTGCAGCTCTACTTCAACGGCTCCACCACGGCGACCACCATCGCCCTGACCGGCAGCGTCGCGGCCGGCGACGCGTTCGTGTTCGCCAGCGCCTCGGCCGGGTCCGCCGTCCTCGCCCAGGCCGATCAGACCACCGGGGCGAGCCTCTTCAACGGCGACGACGCGATCGTGCTGCGCCGGGGCAGCACGGTGCTCGACTCGATCGGGCAGGTGGGCGTCGACCCGGGCACCGAGTGGGGTGCCGGCGTCACCAGCACCGCTGACAACACCCTGCGCCGGATGCCGAACGTGACCGCCGGTGACACCGACCCGTCGGACGCGTTCGACCCCGCCGCCCAGTGGGCCGGTTTCCCCGTCGACACGTTCGACGGGCTGGGCGCGCACACCGTCGACGACGGCGGCCCGGTCGACGTACCGGCCACGCTGACCTGCGGCGGCGCACTTGTCACCGCCGCCGGCACGGCGGCGAGCCGGGAGGTGACCGGCACCGACCCGGACGACACGATCGTCGACCTGGCGGTGACAGCGGTCAGCCCGACGCCGACCACCGGCTCGATCACCCGTACCGCGTTCACCCCGGCCGACGGGGTGGGCGGCACCGCCCGCGCCACTGTCGGGGTGAGCGCCGATCTCGCCGCCGGGGCGTACACCGTCACCCTCACCGCGACCGACGCGGGCGGTGGCACCGCCAGCTGCGCGCTGGCCGTGCAGGTGACCCGGGAGCTGACCGTCGGCGAGGTGCAGGGTCCGACCACCGACACCGAGTCCGGGCCCGCCGACCGGTCACCGCTCGCGCCGGCGAGCGGCAACGGCACGAGCAGCACGATGTACGACGTCCGCGGCGTGATCACCCAGTTGACCCTGGCCCGCACCTCGGCCGGGGCGGATCAGCACGGGTTCTTCCTGCAGAGCCGCGTTGGTGACACCGACGGCGACCCGACCAGTTCCGACGGGATCTTCGTGTTCATGGGCGCGTTCACCTCGCTGATCGGCGGTTACGTGCCGACGGTCGGCGACGAGGTCGTGCTGCGGGCCCGGGTGTCGGAGTACTACAACTTCACCCAGCTCTCCGGTGCGTCGCTGGTCCGCCGGATCGGCGGTGGCCTGGCCGTGGACACGGCTGTCGCGGTGACCGACGCGGTCCCGCCGGCCGTGCTGACCGACGCGCAGCGCTTCTGGGAGCGGCACGAGGGCTCCCGGATGCGGGTCCGCGCGGGCAGCGGCGCGGTGAGCGGCCGGGACGTCTTCTCCTCCACCGCCGACGCGGAGCTGTGGGTGGTCGACCGTGACGACCCGCTGTTGGACCGCGCCGACCCGTACTCCCGGCGGGTCTTCCGCGACTCGCACCCGCTGGACAACGACCCGACCCGCCGCTTCGACGACGGCAACGGCCAGCGGACGCTGCTCGGCAGCATGGGCGTGAAGGCCACCGCCGGGGACAGCGCCGCGCTGCTCCCGCCGGCGCACACCTTCGACACGCTGCGGGCGGACGCGGTGGGCGGGGTCTACTACTCGTTCGAGAAGTACGGCGTCCAGGTCGAGCGGGCGGAGTTCGCCGCCGGGGCCGACCCGTCGAAGAACAACCCGCCCAAGCCGGCCGACCGGTCCCAGGAGGTGGCGGTGGCCACCTACAACGTGGAGAACCTGTACGACTACCGGGACGACCCGTTCGACGGCTGCGACTTCACCGGTAACGCCGGCTGCCCGGGCGTCACCCCGCCGTTCGACTACGTCCCGGGCAGCGAGGCGGAGTACCGCGAGCAGTTGGCCGCGCTCGCCGACCAGATCGTCAAGGATCTACACGCGCCGGACCTGATCCTGGTTCAGGAGGCTGAGGATCAGGACATCTGCACGGTCTCCGGGGCCGCGTTGAGCTGCGGCGACACCAACAACGCCGACGGCGCTCCGGACAGCATCCAGGAGTTGGCGCTCACGGTGGCGGCGGCGGGTGGGCCCGCGTACGCCGCTGCGTATGACCGCACCGGCGCGGACGCCCGCGGTATCACCGCTGCGTTCCTGTACCGCACGGACCGGGTGTCGCTGGCCGCCGCGACGGCGAACGACCCGCTGTTGGGCTCGGCACCGACCGTTCAGTACCGGGCTCCGGGCCTGCCGGCCAACGCCGACGTGCAGAACCCGAAGGCCCTCAACGCGGTGTTGCCGTCGGATGTGGACACCTCGACCGGCCGGGACGGGAACAACGTCTTCACCCGTGCCCCGCAGTTGGGCAAGTTCAGCGTTGCCGCCGCGCCGGGTTCCGCCGAGCGGTTCACCCTGTACGCGCTCAGCAACCACTACTCGTCCGGGCCGGACAGCCGGGTCGGGCAGCGGCGGGAGCAGGCGCGCTACGGTGCGGCGATCGTCACCGCGATCGAGGCGGCCGACGGGTCCGCCCGGGTGGTCTACGGCGGGGACCTGAACGTCTTCCCCCGCCCGGACGATCCGATCGCGACGGGTGACCAGCCCACGCCGTCGGACCAGCTCGCCCCGCTGTACGAGGCGGGTCTGCACAACCTGTGGGACAACCTCGTCGCCGAGGTGCCGTCCTCCGCCTACTCGTACAGTTTCGAGGGGCAGGCGCAGACGCTGGACCACCTGTTCGTCAACGACGCGTTCTACGGCGACCTGGTGCAGGTGCGGGCGGCGCACATCAACGCCGACTGGCCGGCGGAGTTCACCGGCGACGGGTCACGTGGTTCCAGTGACCACGACCCGCAGGTGGCCCGGTTCCGGTCCCGTGCGTCGTTGACAGTGGCCGACGCGACGGTGGTCGAAGGCGACCAGGGCACCCGGCAGCTCACCTTCACCGCCACCGTGTCGCGGCCGTTGTCGCAGCCGGTGCTGCTCTGCGCGGCCACCGTCGGCCTCACCGCGCAGGCCGGCTCGGACTTCGACCCGTACGCCGGCTGCACGGCGCTGGCCGCCGGGCAGACGTCGGTGGCCTTCCCGGTGACGGTGCGCGGTGACCGCAAGCGGGAGGCGGACGAGAGGTTGACGCTGTTGGTGGCAGGCGTGCCCGGCCTGCGGCTGGCCGACCCACTCGCGACTGGAACGATCACCAACGACGACTGATCGTGGAAGGTGGTCGACGACGGCCCGCCGTCCCGAATGGGGTACGGCGGGCCGTCGTCCATCCTGCGTCACGGGTACCGCCATCGCTGTGGCGGCGGCGGGTCACCGCGGTGCCTGGCTACCCGCACCTCCCATTGGCTGCGCCGACGCATCGCGTCCCGGACCTCCCGGTTGCGGTAGAACGTCTCGGGCGGGCGGGCCAGCCCGTAGATGTCCGCCCACCACTCCCCCGGCTCGGGGTCGAGAATGGTGTCCAGGTGCGACGGGTAGCGGCGGCCCGCACCGTCACGTGTGTCTTCCCAGTCCCGCATCGGTCTGAGCACCCGGCCGAACTCGTCGACGACGGCCAGCCGACATCCGACGACCCCGATGATCCGGCGGAGCAGCTCAATGCTCGGAGCCGTCCGACCGGCTTCGATGCGGCCGATGGTCGCGTGGTGCACCCCCGCCCACCGGGCCAGCTCACGTTGGCTCAGGTCGGCGTGACGACGGACCGCCCGGACGATGCCAACGACCGGCCACGGGGTGTCGGAGGGCTCGCTGAGTATGACTTTCCGCTGCACGACGCTGGGGTTCCAACCGTCGGAGATCCAGCTGGCGGCGCTGGTGGCTCCTGCATCCGGGGATGTCGGTGAGTCGTCCATGCCGCCACCGTCCCGGCTCGCTCCGTTCCTCGCAGTCCCGTTTGGCGGGCCTGTGGACAACGGAAGGGCCTGTGGACAACCGGACGCCCGTCGCCGCAGGGTGGTAGGCAGCACGTCCTCATCGCAAGGGAGCAGAGACCAAACCTCTAACCAATCGCCTTTGCTCTGCACCCCGATAAGCACCGGTCACGGTCCGTAGCCGTCGCATCCGCGGGTGCAGAGCAAAGGTAGGCACGGAGGTGTCAAGGCCCGGGATCTACCGGACGAGACCGCGTCGGGATTAGCGATCTGCCAAACGAGAGGGCATCGGGGGACCAGTCGTCAAGGTCACGCCCGGTGCCTGCGTCCCCCCGCGCGCCACGACTGGGGCGCGGTCAGCCCATGGTCGCGAGCGGGGCCGCTCAGTAACGCTGGCGCAGCAGACCGGCGGCCTCGACGGCCCAGTAGGTGAGGATGACCTGCGCGCCGGCCCGCTTGATCGAGGTGAGGGTTTCCAACATCACCCGCTCCCGGTCGATCCAGCCGTTGGCGGCGGCCGCCTCGACCATGGCGTACTCGCCGGAGACCTGGTAGGCGGCGACCGGGACGTCCACAGCGGCCCGCACCGCCGACACCACGTCGAGGTAGGGCAGCGCCGGCTTCACCATCACCAGGTCGGCGCCCTCGGCGACGTCGAGCGCGACCTCGCGCAGCGACTCCCGCAGGTTGGCCGGGTCCTGCTGGTAGGTGCGCCGGTCGCCCTCCAGCGCCGACTCCACCGCCTCACGGAACGGGCCGTAGAACGCGGAGGCGTACTTCACGGCGTACGCCAGCACGGAAACGTCCTGGTACCCGGCGGCGTCGAGGGCCCGGCGTACCACGCCGACCTGGCCGTCCATCATCCCGGACGGCCCGACCATGCCGACCCCCGCGGCGGCCTGGGCCACCGCCATCTCGGCGTACGCGGCCAGGGTGGAGTCGTTGTCGACATCGCCGTCGGGGGTGAGCAGCCCACA
Organism: Micromonospora sp. DH14; assembly: GCF_029809455.1. NCBI lineage: Bacteria > Bacillati > Actinomycetota > Actinomycetes > Micromonosporales > Micromonosporaceae > Micromonospora > Micromonospora sp. DH14. Next base: position 10,798 of record NZ_JARVKT010000039.1, read on the forward strand.
GTGCCCGTGCGAGGTGAACTCGTCGAGGCACAGGTCGCTCATCACGACGGTGGCGTCACCCACCTCGGCGACCACGTCCCGGATGGCGACGTTGAGGATGCCGTCCGGGTCGATGCCACCGGAGCCGGTCGGGTCCCGCTGTTCCGGTACGCCGAAGAGCATGATCCCGCCGACACCGGCCTGGACGGCCTCGACCGCCGCCTTGCGCAGCGAGTCCCGGGAGTGCTGGAGCACCCCCGGCAGCGACGAGATGGCCCGGGGCTCGGTGAGCCCTTCCTTGACGAACATCGGCACGACCAGCTCGGCCGGGTCGACCCGGGTCTCGGACACCAGGCGGCGGACCGCCGGGGTGCGGCGCAGCCGGCGGGGCCGGATCTCGGGGTACGACATGGAAGGGCCTCCTCGAACGACTACCGGAAGCGCAGGGCGGTCGGGCCCTGAACCTTCGAGCCACGGCGCTGCTTGGCCGGCATGGCGGCCAGCTTCTCGCGCAGCTCGACGGCGTAGGCGGCGAGCGCCTCCACCAGGTCGGGCACCGAGGCGTGCGGCGGCTGGACGTCGACCCGCAGGCCGAACTCCGTCGCGGTCTCCGCCGTCTTGGGCCCAATGACGGCAACAACGGTCCGGGCGTGCGGCTTCCCGGCGATACCGACCAGGTTGCGCACGGTGGAGGACGAGGTGAAGAGCACCGCGTCGAAGCCACCCGACTTGATCGCGTCGCGGATCTCGGCGGGCGGCGGCGCGGCCCGCACCGTCCGGTACGCGGTCACGTCGTCGACCTCCCAGCCGCGCTCGGTGAGCCCGGCGGCGAGCGTCTCGGTGGCGATGTCGGCGCGCGGCAGCAGCACCCGGCCGACCGGGTCGAGGATCTCGTCGTGCGGCGAGAACTCGGCCAGCAGACCCTCGGAGGACTGCTCGCCGGCGGGGATCAGCTCCGGCTGGATGCCGAACGCGCGGACCGCGTCCGCCGTGGCCTCACCGATGCAGGCGATCTTGACGCCGCCGAAATGCCGGGCGTCGAGGCCGTGCTCGGCGAACTTCTCCCAGACCGCGCGGACCGCGTTCACCGACGTGAAGATCACCCAGGCGTACCGGCCGTCGACCAGGCCCTTGACCGCCCGCTCCATCTGCGCCGGGGTGCGCGGCGGCTCGACCGCGATGGTCGGCACCTCGCACGGGATCGCCCCGTAGGCGCGCAGCCGGGCGCTCATCGCGCCGGCCTGCTCCTTGGTGCGGGGTACGAGCACCTTCCAGCCGTACAGCGGGCGGTTCTCCCACCAGCTCAGCTTGTCGCGCTGCCCCACCCCGACACCGACGGTGAGCACCACCCGGCCGGTGAAGCCGAGCGCGGCGGCCACGAAGCTGTCCACCGTCGACGTGGTCGTGTACTGAGTCTCGCCGGTGCCGTCGCCGGTCACCCCGACACCGGTGGTGCCGTCGACCCCGGCGGCGAGCAGCCCGTCCCGGACGGCGGCGAGGTCACCGGCGTCCACGGCGAGCGCGAGCGAGCCCCGGCCGACCGCCGTGGCCAGCGCCTCGAAGTCCAGCGCGCTGACGTCCTCGACGTCGGCGGCGGTACGCACACCCGGCAGCGGGACCCCGGCGTAGGTGGCCACACCCTCGGCCTGGCCGACGCCCGGCACCACCTCGAAGTGGGCGGCGGTGCGGGCCACCGCCTGCACCTCCTTGACCACCGAGTCGTGCCCGAACGGGTCGCCGGCGACCAGGTGCACCGCGTTCAGCCCGGAGCGGGCCGCGGAGATCAGCACCTTCGCCACGTCCCCCGGCGCGCCCTCGGCCGGGGTGAACTCGGCATCGTCCCTGGCCTCGGCGCGCACGACGGCGAGCAACGACTCGGGGACTCCCCGGTCGTAGATCACCTGGTCGGCGTCGACCAGGGCGTCGTGGGCCCGACGGGTCAGCAGGCCCGGGTCACCGGGGCCAGCCCCGACGAACGCGATACGGCCGACGGGCTTACGGGTGCGGGTCATTCTGTGCTCCCAAATTGCTGGGTCCCCGGGCCGGTGTGTCCTTCGTGGCCGAGGATCGAGTCGGCGCCGAGGTCGAGGAGTTCGGCGGCGAGTGCCTTACCGATCTCCGCCGCGTCGGCGGGCGTTCCGGTGCGGGACAGCCGGAGGTCACGAGTGCCGTCCGGGCTGATCACCGCCCCGCGCAGGTAGATCTCATCGCCGGTCTCGCCTTCGGCGAGTTCGGCATAGGCGGCGACGGGTGCGCTGCACCCGGCCTCCAGGGTTGCCAGAAACGCGCGTTCCGCGGTGACCGCGGCACGCGACGGTGCGTGGTCGAGCAGCGCGAGCAGCCCGACCAGGTCCTGGTCGTCGACCCGGCACTCCACGGCCAGCGCACCCTGGGCGGGGGCGGGCAGCATCAGCATCGGGTCCAACGTCTCGGTGATCGCGTCGGTCCGGCCGATGCGGGCCAGACCGGCCCGGGCCAGGACGATCGCGTCGAGGTCGGCGTCCGGACCGAGCACCCGCCCCAGGCGGGTGTCGATGTTGCCGCGGATCGGGGTGACCTCCAGTTGCAGGCCGAGGGCGTGCAGCTGGGCGATCCGGCGCAGCGCGCCGGTGCCCACCGTGGCGCCGGGCGGCAGCTCGGCGAGGGTGCGGCCGTCGCGGGCCACCAACGCGTCGCGCGGGTCCTGCCGGGCCGGCACCGCCGCGATGTGCAGCCCGCCGGCACCGGCCGTGGGCAGGTCCTTGTACGAGTGCACCGCGAAGTCGATCGTCCCGGCGGTGAGCGCGTCGCGCAGGGCGGAGACGAACACCCCGACGCCCAGCCGGTGCACCGGCGCGGTGGAGCGGTCGCCCGCGGTGACCACCTCGACCAGCTCGACCGGGCGGCCGGTGGCGGCGGTCACCGCCTCGGCGACCTGGCCGGACTGGGCCATCGCCAGGGTGCTGCCCCGGGTGCCGAGGCGCAGGGGGGCGGTCATCGCGCACCTCCGGTTGGTGGGGTCGGTTCGGCGGTGTCGGCAGCGGACACCGGGCCGGTGCCGGGGAGCGCCAGGCCGAGGTCGGGGGTCAGCACGTCGGGGACGGTGTCGACCGGCGAGGTCTGCGGCACCTCCAGGTCGAACAGCTCGCGCAGCAGTGCGGCGTACTGGTCGCCGCCGGGCTCCGCGGCCAGCTGGCGGACCTTGACGGTGGGCTGGTGCAGCAGCCGTTGCACGACCCGGTGCACGGTGCGGGCCACCTCGGCCCGCAGGTCGTCGCCGAGGTCGGGGCGGCGCTGCGCCAGCCGGCGCAGCTCGGCGCTGACCACGTCGTCGGCCCGGCCACGCAGCGCGGCCACGGTGGGCGCCACGTCGGCGCCGCGCAACCAGGTGAGGAAGCCCTCCACCTCGCCGAGCACGATGCGTTCGACGGCTGCGGCGTCGGCGGCCGCCGGACCGTCGGCGAGCAGCCCCGCCATCCGGTCGATGTCGATCACCTCGACGCCGGGCAGCTCGGCGACGCCCTCCTCGACGTCGCGCGGGACGGCCAGGTCGAGCAGGACCAGCGGGCCCCGGGCCGGGTCGCGTTCGGCCAGCGCCGTGGTGACCACCGCCCGGGTGAGGACCGGTTCAGTGGACGCGGTGGCGGCCACTACGATGTCCACTGTGGAGAGGGTGTCGGCCAGCTCGGTCATCGGCGCGGCGCTCGCCCCGTACGACTCGGCGAGGCGGACGGCCCGGTCGGCACCCCGGTTGCTGACGATGAGCGGCCCGGCGCCCAGCCGGGACAGCGTGGCCACCCCGAGCGAACCCATCGCGCCAGCGCCGACCACCAGGGCCGGTCGGCCGACGAGGTCGCCGTCGAAGTGCCCGGCGGCCAGCTCCAGCGCGGCGGTGACGACGCTCTGGCCGGCCCGGTCGATGCCGGTCTCGGCGTGTGCCCGCTTGCCGACCCGCAGCGCCTGCTGCATGAGCTCGTGCAGCAGCCGGCCGGCCGAGTCGGCGCCGGTGGCCCAGTGGTACGCGTCACGCAGCTGGCCGAGGATCTGCGCCTCGCCCACCACCATCGAGTCCAGACCGGTGGCGACCCGGAAGACGTGGTCCACGGCAGCGGTGTCGTAGTGCACGTACAGGTGGCTGGCGAGCGCCGTCGGCGAGCTGCCGGCCTGCTCGGCCAGCACGGCGCAGATGTCGCCGAGCCCACCGTGGAAACCGGACACGGCGGCGTACACCTCCACCCGGTTGCAGGTGGAGACGATCACCGCCTCGGCCACGTACGGCTGGGCGACCAGGCGGTCCAGGGTGCGGGTCAGGTCGGCGGGGGGCACGGCCAGCTGCTCCAGCGTGGCGACCGGGGCGGTCCGGTAGGACGCGCCGACGACAAGCAGTTTCACGTGCCGATCGCCTCCTGGGTGTCGGTGGCCGCGAACCCGCCGGGCAGGGCGGTGAGAGCGGACCCGCCGGTGGCGGGCAGCGCGGTCAGCGACGCCTTGCGGTGCTCGTGGAAGGACAGAATCTGCAGCTCGATGGCGAGGTCGACCTTGCGCACGTCGACCCCCTCCGGCACCGAGAGTACGCACGGCGCGAAGTTGAGGATGCTCGTCACGCCGACGGCGACCAGTTGGTCGGCGACCTGCTGGGCGGCGGCGGCCGGGGTGGCGATCACGCCGATCGCCAGGGATTCCTCGGCGGCGACCGTCGGCAGGTCGTCGACATGCCGGACCACCAGGCCGTTGATCTCCTCACCGACCCGGGAGGGATCGGCGTCGAGCAGTGCGGCGATCCGGAAGCCTCGGCTGGCGAAGCCGTCGTAGCCGGCCAGAGCGTGACCGAGATTACCCACGCCGACCAGGGCGACAGCCCGGCGTTGGGTGAGCCCGAGCACATACTCGATCTGCTCGATCAGCAGCGCGACGTCGTAGCCGACGCCCCGGGTGCCGTATGAGCCGAGGTGCGAGAGGTCCTTGCGGAGCTTGGCGGAGTTGACCCCGGCGGCGGCGGAGAGGCCTTCGCTGGAGACCGTCTCGTGCCCGGTGTCGGCCAGGTTGTGCAGCGCGCGCAGGTACTCCGGGAGCCGAGCGACGGTCGCCTCGGGCAGGTCCGGGAGCGCCGGTACGGCACCGGCGCGGCCGGGCGCGCCTGGGTGACGGTGCTGACTCATGAGACTCCGTGCGGTGCGATCCTCGGCCAACTCCGCTGGTCGGCCGTTTGTGGACTCCCGCTGGCGACCGAGATTGCCGGCTGTGCTAGCAGGGCGCGTCGGAGTCACAGCGTAGGCGCTTGTGAAGACGTGCACAAATCGCGATCTTGCCGCTGCGTGGCGCGACAGCACCAGCACCTCCATCCCACAAGATCGATTGAACGGCCTGGTCCGCTCACCGCCGGGGCGATTATTGCTCAATCCCGACTTCTCTGACCAATCCCGCGCCGGCCCTGTCCCGGGTCGTCCCGGCGGTGGTAGGGGCAGCACTACGGAGGAGAGGCCGGGTTTCGGGATGGGGACACCGGGCCCGGCTGCCTAGCCTTTGGGCATGACCGCCGTTGCCGCCACCAGCGACCGACCGACGCTGGCACCGAGCATCCCCCGCCAACTCTTCGTCGACTCCGGGTACGTGGTGCTCGGCCTGCCCCTGGCGGTGGCCAGCTTCGTCCTCCTCGTCGTCGGCCTCGCGGTCGGCATCGGCCTGGTGGTCACGGTGATCGGCTTACCGATCCTCAGTGGCACCCTGTACGCCGCCCGTGGGATGGCCGACGTCGAGCGGCTGCGGCTGCCCGCGGTGCTCCACCAACCCCGGATCCGGCCGCACTACCGGCTGCCCGAGGCCGGCGCGAACGCCTGGCGGCGGATCTTCGTGCCGATCCGGGACGCCCAGTCCTGGCTCGACCTGGCACACGGCATCCTGCGGCTGATCACGGCGGTGGGCACCTTCGTGGTGACGGTGTCCTGGTGGGCCGCGGCCATCACCGGCTCGCTCTACTGGGCGTACGACTGGGCGCTGCCCCGGGCCGACGGCGAGGGTGACCAGGACCTGGCGCAGCTGCTCGGCCTGGGCGACTCGACCACCGCCCGGATCGGCCTGTACACCGCGCTCGGGGTGTTCTTCCTGATCACCCTGCCGATCGTGGTGCGGGGCTGCGCACTGCTGCAGGCCAGCTTCGCCAAGGCCATGCTGACCGGGGTGGCCGAGATGCGCGACCGGATCACCGTGCTGGAGGAGCAGAAGCGGGCCGCGGTGTCCGCCGAGGCCTCCGCGCTACGCCGGCTGGAACGGGACATCCACGACGGGCCCCAGCAGCGCCTGGTCCGGCTGGCCATGGACCTCAGCCGAGCCCGGATGCAGCTCTCCTCGGACCCGGAGGCGGCCGGGCGCACCATCGACGAGGCGGTCACCCAGACCCGGGACACGCTGGCCGAGCTGCGGGCGCTGTCCCGGGGCATCGCGCCGCCGATCCTGGTCGACCGGGGTCTGCCCAGCGCCTTGGCGGCGCTCGCCGGGCGCGGGCTGATCCCGATCGAGCTCCAGGTGGACCCGCAGCTCGGCACCCCCTCCGGGCGGCTCGACCCGGCGGTGGAGAACACCGCGTACTTCGTGGTGTCCGAGGCGCTCACCAACGTCGCCAAGCACAGCCGGGCCACGGAGGCCACGGTGGCCGTGGTCCGGCAGGGCACCCACCTGCAGGTACGGGTGGGCGACGACGGGCAGGGCGGGGCGCACCTGGCCAAGGGCCACGGGCTGGCCGGCATCGCCGACCGGGTCCGGGCCGCCGGTGGCGAACTCGTGGTGGTCAGCCCGGCCGGCGGCCCCACCGAGATCCGCGCCGAGCTGCCCCTGTGAGCGCGAGGAGTGAGCCGGGTTTGCGAGCCCCGCAGTCGCGAACAAAGGAAATGCTGTGAGCGGTCCCGACGGGCCGGACGTGGTAGACAACACAGCCATGCGCATCGTGATCGCCGACGACGCCGTCCTGCTCCGGGAGGGGCTGGTCCGGCTGCTGACCGAGAGCGGGCACCAGGTGGTGGCCGCCGTCGGGGACGGTGACGCCCTGGTCGAGGCGGTGGTCGAGCACCGGCCCGACGTGTCGATCGTCGACGTCCGGATGCCGCCGTCGCACACCGACGAGGGGCTGCGGGCCGCGGTGGAGGCGCGCCGGCTGGTGCCGCGTACCCCGATCCTGGTGCTGTCCCAGTACGTCGAGGTCTCGTACGCCGATGATCTGCTCGCCACCACCGGCGGCGCCGGCGGCGGGATCGGGTACCTGCTCAAGGACCGGGTGGCGGCGATCGACGAGTTCCTGGACGCGCTGCGCCGGGTGGCGGGCGGCGGCACGGTGCTCGACCCGGAGGTGGTCGGTCAGCTCTTCGCCCGGCGTCGCCGCGACGACCCGCTGCGCGAGTTGACCCCCCGTGAGCGCGAGGTGCTCGCCCTGATGGCCGAGGGGCGCTCGAACACCGCCATCGCGCGCGCCCTCGTGGTCAGCGACGGCGCGGTGGAGAAGCACGTGCGCAACATCTTCACCAAGCTGACCCTGCCGCCGGACACCGAACAGCACCGGCGGGTGCTGGCCGTCCTCACCTACCTGCGGAACTGACCTCCCGGGCGAGGACGACAGCGTCGGTGAGGGTGTCGGCCACCGGGTGGCCGGAGGCGCGCAGCCGGGCCGGGTCGGTGAACCCGCCGGTGTAGAGCACGGCCCGGCCGCCGACCGCCACGGCGGCGTCCGCGTCGTCGATGGAGTCGCCGATCAGCACCACCGAGGCGCCGTCCACGCCCAGCTCGGCCAGGTGCCGCTGGAGCGGTTCGGTCTTGCTGCCGCCGCCGACCGTGGCCCGCAGCCCGTCGACGCGGGTGAAGTGGCCGGTCAACCCGTACGTGTGCACGGTCGGGACCAGCTCCTCGTGGAACCACATGGACAGCAGACTCTGACTGCCCGGCCACGCGGCCATCGCGGCACGCGCGTCGGCGGCCAGCTCACAGGTGGTCAGCCCGGTGCGGTACGCGTCGTGGAAGATCTTGTCGAGGCGGCCGAACTGGTCGTCGTCAACGGCCTGCCCGAGCACCTCGGCGTAGTACTCGGCGATCGGCCTGCGGAACCGCACCCGGTGCTCGTCCGGGGTGACCGTCGGCCCGCCCAGGCTGGTGAACACGACGTTGGTGGCGGACACCACCAGGCTCAGGTCGTTGAGCAGGGTGCCGTTCCAGTCCCAGACGAGGTGCGGGGGCGCAGGGGTCATCAGAGCACCATAGGCACCCCTCAGAGTTGCGGCGTGGTCAGGTCCCGCAGCAGCCGGTCCTCCTCGACGCGCCAGTAGCCGTGCTCCTTGCCGTCGAGCATCACCACCGGCAGCCGGTCCCCGTACTCCCGTTCCAGCCCCTCGTCGCCGGTGACGTCCCACTCGACCCACTTGTCGCCGGTGACCGCCACGACCCGGTCGAGCGCCGCCTTGGCGTCGTCGCACAGGTGGCAGCCGGGTCGGGTGATCAGCGCGAGTCGGGCGTCAGTTGCCATCGGTTACCTCCGTGCGGTCGGTCGGCGGCGCCGACCGGAGCTGGGTCTTGCGTACCTTGCCGATCGCCGAGTGTGGCAGGGCGTCGACGAACTCGACGGCGGTCGGGCACTTGAACCGGGCCAGGTTCCGCGCGCAGTGGGCGAGCAACTCCTCGCTGGTCACCGGTCGTCCCTGCGCCGGCACCACGTACGCCCGCACAGTCTCGCCGGTTCGCGGGTGCGGCACACCCAGTACCGCCGACTCGGCCACCCCGGGATGCCCGGCGAGCACCAGCTCGACCTCGTGCGGATAGACGTTGAACCCGTTGACGAGGATCAGATCGCCGAGTCGGTCGACCAGGAAGAGGTCACCGTCCTCGTCGGCGTACGCGATGTCACCGGTGCCCCACCACCCGTCGGCGGCCGGGCCACCCCGACCATCGGGCCAGTACCCGGTGAAGAGGTTGGGGCCGGACACCACGATCTGCCCCGGGTCGGTGCCCGGCGCGACGTCGGAGATGTCCAGCTCATCCGGGTCGTCGTCGGGGACTGCCAGCCCGTCGCGCCACAACTCCACCCCGTCGGCGTCGACCAGGCGGAGCCGCACACCGGGCAACGGGCGGCCGATCGAACCGGGCTTGGCCACGCCGCCGACCAGGGTGGAGGTGAGCACCGGCGCGGTCTCGGTGAGGCCGTACCCGATGTGCACCTGATGCCCGGTGACAGCGGTGAAGCGCGCCGCGACAGCGGGTTCGAGCGGTGCCGCGCCACAGACCGCCACCCGCACCGACGCGGTCGCCGCCCGGGCCGCGGCCATGCCGGCCCAGGTCAGGAACATCGACGGTACGCCGACCAGCACGCTGACCCGGTGCCGCGCGGTCTCGTCCAGCCCTGCCGTCGGCCCCGGCTCGTCGAGCAGCACACCGGTGGCGCCGTGGTGCACGACAGCACCGAGCCCCGAGTTGAGCCCGTACGCGTGGAACAGCGGCAACGCGAGGAGGACGGTGTCCGTCGGCCCGACCACCGGTGGCTCGATCTGCGCGACCTGTTCGTGGTTGGCGAGCAGCGCCTGGTGCGACAGCATCGCTCCCTTGGGTCGCCCCTCGGTGCCGGAGGTGTAGAGCAGCACCGCCAGGTCCGCGCCGCCTCGTCGGGGTCGGGGTGCCGGCCCGGGTGCGTCGGCGGTCGGTGGCGTGTCGTACACGGAGGTGAGCGCGGGCAGTTCGGCGGCGATGTCGGCGACCAGAGCTCGAACGTGGTCGGTGGCGATGAGCACCGACGCGGCGGAGTCGGCCAGCACGTGTCGGAGTTCCGGGGCGGTGAGGCCGGGGTTGACCGGCACTGTCACCAGCCCGGCCCGCAGGGCGCCGAGCCAGGCGATCACGAAGTCCGGCGTGTTGGGCAGTGCGATGGCGACGCGTGGCGGGGTGGCACCGGGGTCGGTGGGTGGCGCGGCGGCGGACAGGCCGTGGGCTGTGGCGTCCACAGCGGCGTCCAGTTCGGACCAGCTCACTGTGTGTTCGTGCCAGTGCAGCGCGGGCCGGTCGGCCCGGTCTTGGGCCGACCGGCGGACCCGGTCGGCGAGGTTCGGCGCGGGGCTTTCCGAGACGTCCGGCACGGTGGTCGAGTCTGGCACAGCGCACGGCGACGGGCCACGCCCGGCGGCCCGGAGTGGACCCGCGGGGGCGGCGCCGCGACAGTCCCATGTACGGGACTGTCCGGTGTGCCATCGGCGATCCGATCAGGTCCTGTCGATGGGACGTGCGACGCCGATCAGAGGCAGTTCGGTCGCCCCCGCCCGACCGGCCGGCGTGTCGGGCCAACCGAACGGGTGGGACGCCTCCCACCTGGGCATCCACCCTGGAACACCGTGCCGACGGAAAGTCAATCGCACACGACGGACAACCGGTCCGCCATCGGTGCGACGGAGCGGGAAATACTTCCGCCTTGTGTAACGGACTTGCCACGCGCGGGTGACGTTGGCCCTATCATCACTCGGGTCGGGTCACCCCATTTGCCGTGAGTCGACACCCCTCAGCCCGAGGAGGCCCCCGTGCCTGTGAGCGCATTGGACCAGCACCTCCAACGGAACTGCCGCCCGTCGGCAGTTCCCGCGACCGTCCTGCCCGACCGGTCACCCGGTCGGTCCGCCCCGACGAGACCCAGACCGGCCCGGCCGGCAACCGACGGGACGGGGGCAACACGGTGACCACCTTCGGTTACGCGGAACGCCCGGTCGGTCTGACCGGTCAGCCGGCCCGCTCCCACGTCAACGAGCGGCCAGCAGCCCGCGCCCCACTGGACGAGCAGCCCGGCGGCGGCCTGCGGGGTGACGGCACGGCACATCGGATCCGCAGCCGGCCACATCACAACGAGCCACCACCGCGGCCCGCGGTGCCCGGCGGGAACGCGAAGCCGGCCGGTGGCCGGGTGGCCGTACCGCCCCGGCCCACCATGCCCGTGCAGGGTCGTCGGGTAAGCGACACACCGGCGGTCACCACCGACCCGGCGGCGGGTGAGACAGCGGTGATCCCGGCGGTGCCGGCCACCACCGCCACCACCCCGACCGGTTTCCCGAGCCGGCCGGACCCGTCCGACCCGGCAACCGAGGTGTGGACGCTGATCGAGCGGGCCCAGGCCGGCGAGTCCGAGGCGTTCGGTCTGATCTACGACCGGTACGTGGACACCGTCTTCCGGTTCGTCTACTTCCGGGTCGGCAACCGGCAACTCGCCGAGGACCTCACCTCGGACACCTTCCTGCGCGCGCTCAAGCGGATCGGCAGCTTCACCTGGCAGGGCCGCGACCTCGGCGCCTGGCTGGTGACGATCGCCCGCAACCTGGTCGCTGACCACTTCAAGTCGGGCCGGTACCGACTGGAGGTCACCACCGGCGACGTGCTCGACGCCGACCGGGAGGACCGGGGCCCGGAGGGCAGCCCGGAGGCGGCGGTGGTGGAGCACATCACCAACGTCGCGCTGCTCACCGCCGTCAAGCAGCTCAACCCGGAGCAGCAGGAGTGCATAGTGCTCCGCTTCCTCCAGGGCTTCTCGGTCGCCGAGACGGCCCGCGCGATGGGCAAGAACGAGGGAGCCATCAAGGCCCTCCAGTACCGCGCCGTCCGCGCCCTGGCCCGACTGCTGCCCGACGGCTTCCAGCCGTAGGTTGTTACGGCGGGACCGACGGGCGTCGATCAACGTCCGCGCAGCTCAGAGTCGGTCCCGCCGGGTGATGACCATCACTTTCTGTAATTTCGGCTCCGCCAGGCCCGTAACCCGTGCCCGGCCCGCCGCGTTTCTCCGGGTGCGACCGGTGGATGTCCCGGCAGGCCCGGGTCACCGAGGTCCGACCGGCACGCCGGCGGCACCTCACCTCCGTGGTGTCACACTGCCGCCCGGTCGCTGGCAACGACGGCGGCCGACCGGCCGTGACCAGCGAGAGGAGGTGCCTGCGGTGGACAACACCCTCTTCTCCCGCCGGCGCGCGGAGCGCTTCGCGCAGCTTCTCGACGAGGCCAACGGCGCTCGGCGACACCACGTGCGATCCCGGGTGGACGGCCACCTCGCGCCGCTCGTCGCAGTGGGTCAGCGGCTCAGCGTCGACCCCCCGGCTGTCGAGGTGGACCAGGACTTCCGCACCGGCCTGCGGGCGATGCTGCTCGCGACGGCCGAGCGGGAAGGGTTGGGCAGCACACCGGCGACGGCCAGCGAACCGGCCGCCACGACCACCCGGGGGCGGCTCGCCACCACCCGGGGACGGCTGCTGCCGGCGGTCACCGCCCGGCGGGCCCGAGCCCGGGGCGCGATCCTGGTCGGCATCGCCGCCGGGGCGATCGCCGTCTCCGGGATCTCCGCCGCCAGCGAGAACGCGGTGCCCGGCGACGCGCTGTACGGCATGAAGCGCTCCACCGAACGGGCACAGCTCGCCCTGGCCAGCTCGGACATCAGCCGGGGGCAACTCTTCCTGGACTTCGCCCGGACCAGACTCGGCGAAGCCGCCAAGCTGCGCGGCGACCGGATCGGCTACAGCGCGGTCCTCGACGACATGGACGCCGACACCCGGCAGGGGGTTCGCCTGCTGACCTCGGCCGCTGTGCAACGAGCCGAGCCCGGCAGCCTGGACACCCTCAACACCTTCGTGTCGAGCCAGCGCCGGGCGGTGCGCGGCCTGCTCGACGGGAGCACCCGCGTCGACCGGGACCGGACCCACCGGTCACTGCTGCTGCTGGACAGCATCCGGGAACGCTCGGACGACCTGCGCGCGGCAATCGCCTGCGGCCTGCCGGCACCCACCGCCAGCGACGCCCTCGGCCCGGCCCCGAGCGCCTGCCCCGGCGATCGCTGACCCGCGCCCCTATACCGCACGTCCGACCGGCCGCGCCACAGTTCGCTGTGTGCCCGGCCGGTCGACCGTCTGCGGCGGATACCCTCGCCAGGGAGCATCAGTCGCACCGGAAGGAAGGGAATCGCGTGGCGCGCAGCCGTAAGGTGACGGTCAGCACCGACGCCGACGGGCACACCGCCGGCTGGGCGGAGACCGACCTGGCCCCGGTCAGCGCACCAGACCCGACCGGCGCGGCGTTCTTCGACGTGGACAACACGATGATGCAGGGCACCTCGATCTACTGGTTCGCCCGTGGGCTCGCCTCCCGGAACTACGTGACCACCGCCGACCTGGCCCGGTTCGCCTGGCAGCAGCTCCGCTTCCGGCTGCTCGCCCGGGAACACGCCGGTGACATGTCACTGGCCAAGGAGGCGGCACTGGCCTTCGTCGAGGGCTGGCGGGTCAACGAGGTCGAACACCTCGCCGAGGAGATCTTCGACGAGCTGATGGCCCCCCGGATCTGGGCCGGCACCCACCAGCTCGCGCAGCGTCACCTGGACGCCGGTCAGCGGGTCTGGCTGGTCAGCGCCGCCCCCGTCGAGATCGGCCGGGTGATCGCCGCCCGGCTCGGCCTGACCGGCGCCATCGGCACGGTGGCCGAGGTGGTGGACGGGGCGTACACCGGGCGGTTGGTGGGTGACCTGATGCACGGGCCGGCCAAGGCCGAGGCGGTCACCCAGCTCGCCGCTGTGGAAGGGCTCGACCTGACCCGCTGCGCGGCCTACAGCGACTCGGTGAACGACCTGCCGCTGCTCTCCGTGGTGGGGCGGGCGGTCGCCGTCAACCCGGACGGCGTTCTGCTGCGGCAGGCCCGCCAGCACGGCTGGGAGGTACGGGACTTCCGCACCGGCCGTCGAGCGGTCAAGATCGCCGTACCGTCGACTGCCGCGGCCGGGCTGGTCGCCGGCGCGGTCACCGCCGGCCTGGCCCTCCAGCGCCGCCGACGCGCCGGCTGAGGACGGCCGGCTACGGGCCGAACGGGTCGGGCCGCCGCTCCAGCAACGTGTGCAGGGTCTGCTGGATGGTCTCCCGCACCTGGTCGGCGAGGTTGAAGACCACCAGCGGGTCATCCGCCGAGTCGGTCAGGTGGGCGGTGGGGATCGGCGGGCAGAACTCGATCAGCCACTTGCTGGGCAGCGGCACCATGCCCAGCGGGCCGAGCAGCGGGAACGTCGGCGTGACCGGGAAGTACGGCAGCTTGAGCAGCCGCGCCAGCGGCTTGATGTCGGCGAGCATCGGGTAGATCTCCTCGCCGCCGACGATGGCGACGGGCACGATCGGGGTGCCGGTGCGCAGCGCCGCCGAGACGAACCCGCCCCGCCCGAAGCGTTGCAGCTTGTACCGGTCGGCGTAGAGCTTCCCGATGCCCTTGAAACCCTCCGGGAACACCCCGACCAGGTCGCCGCCGCCGAGCAGCCGCTCCGCGTCCGGGTTGCAGGCCACCGTGCCGCCGGTCTTGCGGGCCAACTCGGAGACGACAGGCATCCGGAAGACCAGATCGGCGCCGAGCAAGCGCAGGTAACGGTGGGCGGGATGCTTGTCGTGCAGCGCCGCGGAGAGAATCAGGGCGTCCAGCGCCACCGTCCCGGAATGGTTGCCGACCACCAGGGCCGGCCCGTCCACTGGCACATGCTCCACCCCGCTGACCTCGGTGCGGAACCAGTCCCGGTAGAGCACCCGCAGCAACGGGTGGAAGACCGCGTCGGTCAACTCCGAGTCGAAACCGAACTCGTCGACCTCGTAGTCACCGGCGAGCCGCCGGCGCAGAAACGCCAACCCGTTCGCGACCTTGCGGTCCCAGTGGTCCCCGGGCCGGTCCGCCACCGCCGGCCCGGTGCCAGCGGGCAGCCCGGCGTCGACCCGGTCGGCCGGAGTGGTCGGCGCTGCCGGGGTCGGCGCGGCCTGCGCGGCCGGTCGGTGTCCGTTGCGCCGCGCCGGCTCCGCATCCGGCCCGGGCACCTGCTGGGGTACGTCGAAACGCCCGACCGACTGCGGGTCGCGCCCCTCCTCCGCTGCACTCACAGCGCCACCTCTGTTCGCGACTGCGGGGCTCGCAAACCCGGCTCACTCCTCGCGCTCACGATGACCGCTCCCGCATGGCTGATCGGACCTGCCGGATGCCGTCCAGGACGAGTTTCTCGGCGGCGGCCAGCTGATCCCGGGTGACCACCACCCCGCCGTGATGGGCGCGGATGAAGTCCTCGAACGCGGCAGCTGTCGACCGGGGTGTGAAGCCGTACTCCTGCTCAAGCCGGCTGGTGTCGACCACCCGGCCGTGCACGAAGAGGTCGACCTGGTCCAGGCCGTAGCGGCCGAAGCCCATGGTGCGGGCCAGCGCGGCAGCCCCGGACAGACCCGGCTCCAGCACCGGCACGGCGACCCGGCCGGCCCGCCGGATCGCCTGGGACAGCGACAGCACCCCCGGACCAGCGACGTTGTACGTGCCCGGATGGTCCTCCACGATCGACCGGTGCAGCACCTCCAACGCGTCGTCGAAGTGCAGGAACTGCAGACGGGGGTCGCGGCCGAAGACCGTCGGCACGAACGGCTGCGAGAAGTAACGGGTCAGCGTGGTGTCGGCGGTCGAGCCGATGAACGGGGCGAAGCGCAGCACCGTGGCGGTGACGTCGGGCCGGCGGCGCCGGAACCCACGGACGTACCCCTCCAGGTCGAGGATGTCGCGGCCGAAACCGCCGCGCGGCACCTCGCGGGGCTCGGTCTCCTCGGTGAAGACCGCCGGATCCCGGAACGACACCCCGTACGCGGCGGTCGACGAGCGGACCACGAGCTTGCGCAGCCGGGGTGCCCGCTGGCAGGCGGCGAGCATCTGCATGCTGCCGATGACGTTCTGGTCCTTCATCGCGGACCGGCCGCCGTGCTGCGGGTCCGGTGAGGTGACCAGCGCGAGGTGCACCACCGCGTCGACGTCCAGGTCGGCGAGGAGGCCACCGAGCGCTCCGCTGTCGACGCGGATCCGTTCGACCCGGTCCAGCAGGTCGGGGAACTCGGTGCCGGCGTCCGGTGCGTCCACCCCGATGACCCGTTCGATGCGGGGGTCGGCGGCCAGTCGGGCCGCCACGTGGGCACCCAGGTAACGGCCCACTCCGGTGACGACGACGACCCCCGGAGCACCTGAGGTGCCACCGGGGGTCATCTGACGCACCTACGCCGGCAGGATGGACCGAGCCGGGACGACCACGGCCTGATCACCTGAGCCTCCGGAGGTCGACAGTTTGGCAAGTGACGCACGCCGGGCGCTGAGCCCGGCGGCGATCACTTGCCGAGACGGCGACGCTGGACGCGGGTCTTGCGCAGCAGCTTGCGGTGCTTCTTCTTAGCCATGCGCTTACGGCGCTTCTTGACCACCGAGCCCATACGACAGCCTTTCGATACAACGTGCGGGGCGGACCGGATGACACCACGCAGGTGGCGACGGCGACCGCTTGCGGACAACGGACCGGACCAGTCTGGGCGGCGGGGCGCACCTGTGGGGTCTCGGTCGGGCTCCAGGGTAGCCGGAGGGCGTCAGCCGGACCAACGCGCCCCCGTCGCGGCCGCCTCAGGTCCACGACTGCGCGGCTCGCGATCTCACTCCGTACGCTCACCGATGCCGGTCGACCGGCGGTGGCGGGCGGTGTGGTGGTGGCTCAGGCGGTTTCCTGAAACGCACCCCGGAGATATTCGTGCACCGCGTGCTCGGGCACCCGGAACGACCGGCCGACCCGGACGGCGGTGAGCTCACCGCTGTGCACCAGGCGATAGACGGTCATCTTCGACACCCGCATGACCGTCGCCACCTCCGCGACGGTCAGGAACTTGACCTCCGACAGCCGTCCGTCGGACTGTGACCCGGCCATGGCTCACCGACCCATCCCATGCCCGGCGCGTGCCAACCCGACGGATGCTCCGGGCCGGGCCGGCGACGCGCGTGTTACCAGTACGGTAGCGGGGCGGTTGTGACCGGCGCGATCCCTTCCTGCAACTGATCATGTTTCGGTGGCCGGTTCACCCGATCCGTGCTCCCGGTATCCGCCCCTGCGCGTGCACCGTCCGGTTGTTCCGGCGGTGCTCATTCAGTGCGCAGCGCGACGACCGGGTCGAGGCGGCCGGCGCGCTGCGCGGGAACCACCCCGAAGACGATGCCCACCACCGCCGACACGCCGAAGGCGAGCGCCAGCGACCACCAGGTGATCGCGGCCGGGATCGGCGACAGCGCGTCGACCAGCAGAGCGGTTCCCACGCCCAGCGCCATTCCGGTGACCCCGCCGATCGTGGTGAGCAGCACCGCTTCCAGCAGGAACTGCACGCCGATGTCGCGGGGACGCGCGCCGACGGCCTTGCGCAGCCCGATCTCCCGGGTCCGCTCCCGGACGCTGACCAGCATGATGTTGGAGACGCCGACGCCGCCGACGAGCAGTGAGATGCCGGCGATGGCGGCCAGCACACCGGTGAGGACACCGAGGATGTCGCCGAGCACACCGAGGATCTGCTGCTGGGTGACGGCGCTGAACTCGGTGTCCGGGTGGCGGCGGTTCAGCTCGGCGACGATCCGTTCGCCCAGCTCGTCGATGCGCTCCCGGTCCGGTGCCTTCACCGCGATGCCGTCGACCCGCTGGGTGCCCCAGAGCCGCTGCGCGGCGGTCACCGGCACGTGCACCTCGTCGTCCCGGTCGACGCCGAGGCTCTGCCCGAGCGGCGCGAACACGCCGATCACCCGGAACCGCACCCCGGCCAGTGCCACCTGCTGGCCGAGCGGGTCCCGGTCGGGGAAGAGCGCGCGGGCCACCGAGTCGCCGAGCACCGCCACCCGCCGACTGGTGTCCACGTCGGTGCCGGTGAGGTAGCGTCCCCGGGCCAACGACCTGGTGAACACCGCCGGGGTGGTCTCCAGGACGCCCTGCACGGTGGTGAAGTCGGAACGGCCGCCGGCCCGCGCTGTCGCCCCGGACGCGACGGTGACCGCCACCCGGTCGGGGTCACCGACGACCCGGTTGACGGCGTCCACGTCCTTGAGGGTCAGCGGCGACACGACCGGCGCGTTGCCCACCTCGATCCGACCGGGTACGACCAGCAGCAGGTTGGAGCCGAGGCCTTCGACCTGTTGCTCGACCTTCTGTTTGGTGCCGGTGCCGATGGCCACCAGCAGCACCACCGAGGCCACCCCGATGATGACCCCGAGCATGGTCAGCGCGCTGCGCAGCCGGTTGGCCCGCAGGGCGTCCAGTGCCACCCGCCACGCCTCGGCGACCCTCACGTCGTACCCCCGGGACGCTCGGCTGCGCGCTCACCGGCAGCCGCGTCGCGCGCCTCGCGCGGGTCGGCGTCGCGCGGGTCGGCGTCTGGCCGCTCGGCGTCGCGCGGAAGGCGCCCGGTGGCTCCGGCGGCGCCACCGGAGCCACCGGACGGGTGCCCCGGGCCGCTTCCGGACGCGGACCGGGGCTCCGCGCTGGGAGCGGGGACCAGTGTCGCAGGTCGACCGTGATCAACGGACGGCGGTCGATCATGGGCGGAGTGCGGGTCGGTGTCGGTGTCCGGAGGGCGTGCGCTGTCCGCCACGACCACCCCGTCGCGCATGGTGATCCGACGATGGGCGCGGGCCGCCACCTCCTGGTCGTGGGTGACCATCACCAGCGCCACCCCGGACTCCGCGTTCAACTGTTCCAACAGCTCCAGCACGGCGGCGCCGGTGACGCTGTCCAGGTTGCCGGTGGGCTCGTCCGCCAGCAGCACCGTCGGCTCGGTGACCAGCGCGCGGGCGATCGCCACCCGCTGCTGCTCACCGCCGGACATCTGGTTGGGCCGGTGGTCCAGCCGGTGCCCGAGGCCGACCCGGCCGAGCATCGCCGCCGCCCGTTCCCGGCGCTGCCGGGCCGACACCCCCCGGTAGACCAGGGGCAGGGCCACGTTCTCCACCGCGGAGGTACGCGGCAGCAGGTGGAACGCCTGGAAGACAAAGCCGATCGTCTCGTTGCGCAGGGTCGCCATCTCCGGCGGGGCGAGGGCGTTGACGTCCCGCCCGCCGATCACCAGGCGGCCACCGGTGGGCCGGTCCAGCCCACCGAGAAGGTGCATGAGGGTGGACTTGCCCGAGCCGGACGGCCCGACCAGGGCCACGTAGTCCCCCGGCTGCACGGTCAACGACACCCCGCGCAGCGCCGCCACCGACACCCCGTCGAGCTGGTACGTCCGGGACACGTCCACCGCCTCGATGGCCGGGGCGCGCTCCCCGCCGCGCGGATCTGAAGCGGCAGGGTCGGTCACCGGACTTCCTGGCCGTCGCGGACCTGGTCGGCCCCACGCACCACGATCCGGTCGCCGGGTTGCACCCCGTCGAGGATCTGCACCAGGTCGGACCCCTGGACGCCCACCGTCACCGACGCCCGGCCGGCCCTGCCGTCGCGGACCACCCAGACCGCGTCCCGGCCGTCGGCGGAGAACACCGCCGAGGCGGGGACGGTCACCGCGTCGACAGCCTCGCGTACCCGCAGGCGAACGATCGCGTTCATGCCGGGGCGGGGCGTCGGGGCCGGCTCGTCCTCGGCCAGCTTTCCGGCACCCAGCGCCAGGCGTACCCGATAGGTGACCCCGCCCTGCGCGGAGCTGGTGGGCAGCACGTCGACCGACCGGACGGTGGCGTCGTAGCTGGCGCCGGTGACGGCGTCCAACTCGACGGTTGCCGGCACGCCGGCCTTGACCAGCAGCACGTCGGTCTCGTCCACCTCGGCGAGCAGACCCAACTGCCCGGTGTCCACCACTGTCAGCACCGGCGTGCCAGCGGTGACCAGCCCGCCAACCACCACCGCGTCGTCCACCCCGGCCGGCGGCCCACCCTGGTTGGGAGTCAGCACGGACGGGTCGAGGCCAGCGCCCCCGGCCTGCTCCAACAGCCCGGCCAGACCGGCGTTCGCACCACCGCCGGCCCGGGTGCCGCCCGGCTGCACCACACCGGCGATCGGGGCACGCAGGGTCAGCGCGTCGACAGTGGCTTTCGCCAGGTCGTACGCCTGCTGGGCCTGGAGCCGTTGCGCCGCGGAGAGGGCGCCGACGGCGGAGCTCAACCCGTTGATCCCCCGCTGCACCGCCCGGACCGCCTGGTCGGCGCTGCGCGCGGCGGCGGTGTACTGCTTCTGCGCGGACGTCACCTGGGTCAACAGCGCGTCCCGCAACTGCGGGTCGGCGATCTTTTCGGCGGCCTTGCGGGCCGCGTCGAACGCCTCGTTGGCCGCCTTGTCGGTGCCGCGCCGGCTGCTGGTCAGGTTGCCCGCTCCGACGCCCCGGCCGGCGCGCTTCGCGGCGGTCAGTGCCTCCTTCGCCTGACGCAGGCGCTGCTGCGCGCTCGGCGAGTCGACAACGGCGAGCACCTGGCCGCGCTTGACCCGCTGTCCAGGCTGGACGCGCAGGCTGGACAGGGTGCCGTCGGCGGGAGCGGTGAGGGTGGCGGCGGCGCGGGCCGTCACGGTGGCCGGGGCGTCGATCACCTCGGTGACCGGGTTACGGGCGGCCGACGCCAACGCGAGGTCGGGGCCTTCGTCGCCGCAGGACGCGGCCGTGGTGGCGGTGAGAACGACGACGGCGGTCAGGGCGACGAGCAGGCGGGGCCGCGTGGTGCCGGCGGGCCGTGACGACTGAGGGCGGCGCACCCCATCGATGGTACGGCGTGCCCTCGCACCACCTCTGAGCTGCGTCAGCCGGCGGTGGCGCGGACGTACGCCACGCACTCGTCGTGCAGTGTCGACCACTGCTCGCCGAACGCTTTCTCGGACGCCACGTCGAGGGTTCTGCCGTCGTGCACCACGGTCTTGAAGAAGGTGAGCAGCCGCAGCGGCCCGTACCTGTCGACGAGGTGCCGGACGGCCAGGTAGCCGATGCCGTAGCTGCCGGCGACCCGTTCGGCCGGGGCATCGTCAGCGGGGTTGATGCCCTCCAACTTGCCGTCCCAGCCGCCCCGGACCATCTTGCGGACGTCGGCGATCCCCTCGTACCTGTCGACCGCCTGGCCGCCGGCACCGGCGAACTCGGCCAGCCCCTCCACCAACCACCAGGTGAGCTTGCCGGGGTAGCCGCGCTCCGGCAACGACGCCGCGTGGGTCAGCTCGTGCCGCAGCAGGTCGTCGGTGCCGCTGTTGGTGAGCCCTTCGGCGTTGAGCACCACCTCGTGGTGGCCGCCGCCCACTGTCACCGCGTAACCGCCGGTCCATTCTGGGCGTTCCCCGCCGTACCAGCGCTGCCACTCGGTGCGCCCGGCGTAGAAGATCCGGTAGCGGTCCGGCGGTGACCCGGTCACCGCGTACCCGTCGGCGACCTTGGCCGCCGCCTCGGCCTGGGCGAGCAGGCCGGGCAGTTTGCCGCGCAGCGCCGGGGTGGTGGCGACGATGGTCCGCGCGCCGACGGCGACCGCCAGGTCGCTGATCTCCCACGGTCGGGTGCCGGTCTCCACCGACTTGGACTCCTCCATGGCGACCATCAGGGGCTGGTCACCGTTCTCCCGCCACCGGGTGCCGATCAGCACCGGGCTGGGCCGACAGTTCGGCGTGACGAAGCAGTACTGGAAGCGCACCAGCAGCCGCCACTCGCCGGGCTTGCCGATGATCGGCACGGGCAGACCACTCGGCTCGGCCCGCCACCCGGTCACCTTCAGCTCGCGGAGTGCGGCGAAGCGTCGGCGCAGGTCGTTGTGGGCGACGGGGTCGGCGACGGCGAGGAACCCGGCGCGGTCGCCAGCGAGGAGCGCCGCGGACTGACGGTGGAGCTGGGCGGTGATCCGGTCGGACAACCCGCGGGCCACGGCGGTGGCCGGGTCGTCGGCAGCCGAGGCACCGACCCGGCTGACAGTGGGGCGCGCGCCTGTCTCCCGGATCACTCCGACGACGAGCGCCGCCGGCAGGCCGCAGCCCAGCAGCAGGAACACCACCACGAGCACCGTCCACAGCGGCCAGAGCCGCCGTGGTGCTGGCCGCTGCACCTCGTCAGTCACCCGCCGAAGGGTACGACCAATACCTGGACGCGGCGAGGCCGCCCCGGCCGCCGGCTCACGCGCCGGTGCCCGGCCAGGAGCGGAAGGAGATGTCCATGCTCGCGATCAACTGCTGGTACGAGCGGTTGACGTCGCGGGGCAGGCCGAAGCCACCGGCGGCCTCCAGGGTCACGAAGCCGTGCAGGGCGCTGCGCAGGGCGCGGGTGGCGTCCACCGCGTCGTCACCGGTGAGCCCGTAGCCCCGAAGGACCGCGACGACGGCACCGACGGCGCGTTCGCCGGCCTCGACGTGCTCCGGGTCGGCCGGGTCCGGCACCCGCTGCGTGGCCGGGTAGCGACCGGGGTGCCGGTGGGCGTAGCCACGATAGGCGTCCGCCATGGCCCGGAGCGCGTCGCCACCGGAGCGGCCGACGGCGGCGGTGGTCATCTCGGTGGCCAGCTCGGCGGTGGCCAGTGCGGCAAGCTTCTGGGCCAGCGCGTCCGCCCCCCGCACGTGCTTGTAGAGGCTGGGCAACGCGACACCGAGCCGGCTGGCGAGCGCGGCGAGGGTGAGCTGTGAGAAGCCGACCTCGTCGGCCAGCCGGGCGGCCTCCCGTACGACTGTCTGCTGGTTGAGGCCGGCCCTAGGCACCGGCGCACACCGCCAGGAAGCCGAGCAGTTCCTCGGCGGTGCGCTGCGGTTGGTCGGCGTGCGGGTAGTGGCCGGACTCCTCGATCATCCGGGCTTCGGCGGTGCCGAAGAGCCGCCGGGCGGCTCGCGCCTCGGCTCCCGGGTCGGGGAAGTCCGGGTCCTTGGACCCCATCAGCACCAGCACCGGTTGCCGCAGTTGCGGGGCGCGGCTGGTCCAGTGCGGCTCGGCCGGTGCGATCACGCCGCGGGTCGCGGCCATCCGGCCGGGCTCGCGGAGGTTGGCCACCATCGAGCGGCGGTAGGCCGCGTCGTCGGCGGGTCGGCGCACCGGGAACAGGGTGTTGTGGAACATCCCGAACAGGCGAGGGCTGTGCAGCACTGACCAGATCGCCATCCGCAGCAGCGGGCTGAGCTTCGGTTGGCCAACGAACGCGCCGATCTGCACGATGCCGGTGACCAGCTCGGGCGCGTCGGTGGCGGCGAAGACCACCGCCGCCGCGGCGGACGAGCTGCCGACCAGCACGGCCGGGCCGGCGTCGAGGTCGCGGACCACGGCGAGCAGGTCCGCGCCGACCTCCGCCGGGGCGTACGTGGGCCAGCCGGCACTGGACTGCCCGTGCCCCCGTACGTCGACCGAGGCGACCCGGTGACCGGCGGCCACCAGCAGAGGCACGAGGTGCCGGAAGCTCGCCCTGTTCTCGCCCATGCCGTGCGCGAGGACGACCAGCGGCCCCTCGCCCCGC
Organism: Micromonospora sp. DH14; assembly: GCF_029809455.1. Classification (NCBI taxonomy): domain Bacteria; kingdom Bacillati; phylum Actinomycetota; class Actinomycetes; order Micromonosporales; family Micromonosporaceae; genus Micromonospora; species Micromonospora sp. DH14. The sequence goes on from NZ_JARVKT010000039.1 coordinate 33,967, forward strand.
ACCTCGTACGCGATGTGTCCGCCGTCCCGCCGCACCTGGCTAGTTGTCATAGCCTTAAAGCTAAGCTACTTAGCCGAGGTTGGCAAGCCGGACAGCCGAAACGGGCCGGCGGTGACCCGAGCGGTCGCCGCCGGCCCGTCGGCCGAATCGGAGAAGTTACTTCTTGGAGACCAGGGCGCGGCCGAAGAAGACCAGGTTGGCGGGGCGCTCGGCGAGCCGACGCATCAGGTAGCCGTACCACTCGTCGCCGTACGGGACGTAGGTGCGCACCGTGTAGCCCTCGCCGGCCAGCCGGGCCTGCTCCTCGGGGCGGATGCCGTAGAGCATCTGGAACTCGAAGCGCTCCGGCCCCCTGTCGAACCACCGGGCCCGGTCCTCACCGATGGCGATCATCCGCGGGTCGTGGGTGGCCAGCATCGGGTACCCGTCGCCGGACATCAGGATGTTCATGCAGCGCACGTACGACTTGTCCACCTCACGGGCCGACTGGTACGCCACCGACTCCGGCTCCTTGTAGGCGCCCTTGCACAGCCGCACCCGCGACCCGGCCGAGGAGAGCTCCCGGCAGTCCGACTCGGTCCGGCGCAGGTACGCCTGGAGCACCGCGCCGGTCGACGGGAAATCCTTGCGCAGCCGGCTCAGCACCTCCAATGTCGAGTCGGTGGTGGTGTGGTCCTCCATGTCCAGGGTGACGGTGGTGCCCGCCGCGTCGGCCGCCGCGCAGATCGCCCGCGCGTTGTCGTACGCCAACTGCTCGTCGAACATCTGGCCGAGGGCGGAGAGCTTCACGCTGACCTCGGCGGCCGGGGTGAGCCCCGCACCGGCGAGCATCTTCAGCAACTTCAGGTACTCGTCGCGGGTGGCGGTGGCCTGCTCGGGGGTGACGGTGTCCTCACCGAGGTGGTCGAGGGTGACCGCGAGGCCGTCGTCGACGAGCCCGCGGGTCGCGCGCAACGCGTCGTCGGTGGCGGCGCCGGCGACGAACCGGCGTACGACGTCCCGGGTGTACGGGGCGGTCGCGACGAGCCGCTCGACCTGGGATGACCGGGAGGCGGCGAGGATGACGGAACGGAGCATGAGCCGAGCGTAACGCCCCTGCCAGGGCTCCCGCCGAGGGGCGGCGGGGGCACCTCGACCCGGGGCGGGGCGGCGGCGGTGGCGTCGATCAGCTACAACGATGCCGTGGACCAACGCCCCCGCCGCCGGCTCCGATCGGCCTCCGTGCAACTCGGCGCGCTCACCGCTCTCGCGCTCGCCCTCTCCGGCTGCAACATGACCTCGGACGACGACGATGACGACGACTGCGCCCTCGGGCCGGTCGGCGGCGGCGGGACCGTCGCGCTGGCGATGCGGGTCAGCGACCCGGCCGCCGGCCGCACCGCCCCGGAACCGGCCACGACGGCCCTGCCCGAGCGCGGCGGGTTCGGCACCCACCTCGCCGCCTGCGGCGGCTGACGTGCGCCGCGAAACGGTCACCCCGCGCACCGACTGGGACGCCACCATCCGCTCCCAGGGGCTCGTCTACGTCGACACCGAACTGCCCGACGGCGGGATCATGTCGTACTGGGACGAGACCGCCGCGTACGCCTTCGACCTGGACGAGGTGCTGCGGCTGGAGGAGGCCACCGAGGAACTGCACCGGATGTCGGTGGCCGCCGCCGAGCACGTGGTGGCACGGCGTCGGTACGCCGAGTTCGGCATCCCGCAGTGGGCGGCCGAGGCGGTGGCCAGGTCGCTGCGGGAGGCGCCACCGACCCTCTACGGGCGCTTCGACCTCGCGTACGACGGCACCTGGCCCCCGAAGATGTTGGAGTACAACGCCGACACCCCCACCGCGCTGGTGGAGGCGAGCATCATCCAGTGGTACTGGCTGGAGGACACCCAGCCGGATCTGGACCAGTGGAACAGCCTGCACGAACGGCTGGTCGGCGCCTGGGCCAAGATCGGGGCCGGGCTGCACGACCCGCTGGTGCACGTGCTCTGGTCGAACGAGGAGGAGTCCGGAGAGGACCACATGACCGCCGGCTACCTCGCCGAGACCGCCCGGCAGGCCGGCCTGGACGTCGAGTTGCAGCCCATCCAGGAGATCGGCTGGGACGGCCGACGTTTCGTCGACGCCGACGACCGCCCGGTGACCACCTGCTTCAAGCTCTACCCGTGGGAGTGGATGCTGGCCGAGCCGTACGGGCCGGCGGCCCTGGCCCCCGGCACACCCACCACCTGGATCGAGCCGGCGTGGAAACTGCTGCTCTCCAACAAGGCGCTGCTCGCGGTCCTCTGGGAGCTGTACCCCGGCCACGAGTACCTGCTCCCGGCGTACCTCGACTCGCCGCGCGGCATGCCGGAGTACGTGGCCAAGCCACTGCTCGGCCGCGAGGGCGGTTCGGTGCGCATCGTCACCGCCGGCGAGGAGATCACCAACCCGGGGATCTACGGCGACGAGGGCTGGTGCTATCAGGAGTTCCGGGCGTTGCCGCAGTTCGCCGGCAACCGGATGGTGCTGGGCAGCTGGATCGTCGACGGCGAGTCGGCCGGTGTGGGGGTGCGGGAGAGCGCGAGTCTGATCACCGACGGCTACGCGCGGTTCCTGCCGCACTACATCGACGCGCCACGCGCCGCGTGAGTCGTCTACCTTTGAGGGCGTGAACTTCGACGCGTACGCCCGGACCGGCGTTGACCTGGTCAACGCCCGCCTGGACGACCTCGACGACCTGCGGGCCCTCTTCCCCGACGAGAACGCCTGGATGCGCGACGAGGTCGCGGACCGGGACGTCGCGATCTTCCGCCGGGCCCAGAAGCGGTTGCGCGACGTCTTCGAGTACGGCACCTCGGGGCGGGACGCCCAGGCGGTCACCGAGCTGAACGCGCTGCTCGAGGCGTTCCCGGTGCAGCCGCGCATCTCCGGGCACGACTCCAGCGACTGGCACATGCACGTGACCAGTCGGGGTGCCTCGGTCAGCGCCGAATACCTGGCCGGCGCGGTCTGGGGGCTGTCGGTCTGGCTCTGCGAGTACGGCAGCGCCCGGTTCGGGGTCTGCGCGGACGAGCGGTGCGGCAACGTCTACCTGGACACGTCGTCCAACTGCTGCCGGCGGTTCTGCTCGGAGCGGTGCGCCACCCGCTCGCACGTGGCGGCGCACCGGGCCCGCAAGCGGGCCGCGGTCGGCGAGCAGGTGACTGTCGCACCGCAGCCGACCGCCGGCGTCGACTCCCTCTCACCGGTCAGCTGACACCGCCACCGCCCCTCGTGGGGCGGGCGGGTCAGGCGTCGACAGGTGACGACGCGGTCAGGTGCTGGCGGGCGAACTCCAGCGCGGCGCGCAGGTCCGCCTCGCGCACCGCGCGGCTCTTCGCGCCCCGGGTGGCGACCTCCACCGCCACCGACCCGGTGAAACCCCGGCCGGCCAGCGAGGAGAGCAGCTCCCCGCAGGGCTGGGTGCCGCGCCCGGGCACCAGGTGCTCGTCGCGGCCCTCGCCGGTGCCGTCACCGAGGTGCACGTGCGCCAGCCCGGCACCCATCCGGTCGGCCATCTCCAGGGGGTCGCTGTGCGAGGCCGCACAGTGCGACAGATCCAGCGTGTACGACGGGTAGCCGGCGTCGGTCGGATCCCAGCCGGGCACGTACGGGACGAACTGTCGACCCGCCATCCGCACCGGGTACATGTTCTCCACCGCGAAGCGCAGCCCGGTGAACCGGTCCGCGACGGTGGCCAGGCCCTCGGCGAAGTTGCGCGCGTAGTCCCGCTGCCAGCTGAACGGTGGGTGCACCACGACGGTCGGCGCGCCAAGCGTCTCGGCCAGCTCGGCGGCCTTGCGCAGGCGCTCCCACGGGTCCGGGCTCCACACCCGCTGGGTGACCAGCAGGCAGGGCGCGTGCACCGAGAGCACCGGGACGTCGTAGTGCGTGGAGAGGCCGCGCAGCGCGCCCGCGTCCTGGCTCACCACGTCGGTCCAGACCATCACCTCGACGCCGTCGTAACCGAGCGCCGCGGCCAGTTGGAACGCCGCCGCGGTCGGCTCGGGAAAGACCGACGAGCTGGACAGGAGCACGGGAACGCGGGAAGTCACATCAGCCAGCGTAGCCCGGCGACGCCGGGGGCATCGTGACGAGCGCCGGCAAACAGCCCCAAAACGGTCGTGGGATCAGATCGGCTCAAGTTGATCGAGTCGACGGAGAATGACACCCTCCCGCAGCGCCCACGGGCAGATGTCCAGCGACTCCAGGTCCAGGCGGCGCATCACCGCCTCGGCGACCACGGCACCGGCCAACAACTGGTGGGCCCGACCCGAGCTGACCCCCTCCAGCTCCATCAACTGCGCCGGCGGGATGTGCCGGATGAAGCCGATGACCTGCCGAAGGCCGGCCCGGGTCAGGCTGCGTCGCACCCACAGCCCGGCACCGGACGGCGCCGCCCCGGCCAGTCGGGCCAGGGTCCGGAACGTCTTCGAGGTGGCCACCGCCCGACCCCAGCCCACCTCCGTCATCTGGTCGACGACCTTGTCGAGCCGGCCGTCCACGTACTCCCGGAGCTTGTCGACGGCCTCCGCCGACGGCGGGGCCGCACTGGCCGGATCGACCCGCAGCCGCTCGCGGGTCAGCCGGCCGGCGCCGAGCGGAAGAGAGACCGCGACGTCCGGGTCCTCGTCGATGCCGGCGGCGATCTCCAACGAGCCACCACCGATGTCCAGCACCAGCAGCCGGCCCGCGGACCAACCGAACCACCGCCGTACGGCCAGGAAGGTCATCCGCGCCTCGTCCGCGCCGGAGAGCACCGCCAGGCGTACGCCGGTCTCGTCGCGGACCCGGGCCAGCACCTCGGCCGCGTTGGTGGCGTCGCGCACCGCTGACGTGGCGAACGCGATCAGGTCGTCCGTCGCCAGCCCGGTGGCCGCCGCCTTCGCCATGCCCACCGCTTTGACCAGGCCGTCCGCACCCGCCTCGGTCAGTGCGCCGTCGGGGCCGATCTGCTCGGCCAGCCGGAGCACCACCTTCTCGGAGTGCGCCGGCCACGGGTGCGCCCCGTGGTGCGCGTCCACCACCAGGAGGTGCACAGTGTTGGATCCGACGTCGAGGACACCCAGTCGCATGGTGAAGACCCTAGGCGCAACACGTTTGCGCGGCTCACCGGCCTGCGGACGCCACCGCGCGTACGCTGGGCCGAGTGACGATGGAGCTCCGTGTGCTGGTGGACGACCCGGGTGACCCGCGTAGCCGTGAGGTGCCCCTGGACTTCCCTCGGGAGTGGATCGAGTTCACCGACCCCGCCGACGAGACGCACCTGATCCGGGCCGACCTGACCTGGCTGCTCTCCCGCTGGACCTGCATCTTCGGCAAGGGCTGCCACGGCATCATCGCCGGCCGGGCCGCGGACGGTTGCTGCTCGCACGGGGCGTTCTTCACCGACTCGGACGACGAGAAGCGGGTTCGCAACGCCGTCCGGCGGCTCACCCCGTCGACCTGGCAGCATTTCCGGCGCGGGTTCAAGAACTGGACCGACGAGGACACCATCGACGGCAAGAACCCGGCCCGCCGCACCGCCACCCAGGGCACCGACGGTCCGTGCGTGTTCCTCAACGACGCCGACTTCGCCGGCGGGGGCGGTTGCGCGTTGCACGCGCAGGCGCTGCGCGACGGGGTGCACCCGTTGGAGTACAAGCCGGACGTCTGTTGGCAGCTGCCGATCCGCCGTGACCAGGACTGGGTGAAGCGGCCGGACAACACCAAGGTGCTGGTCTCCACGCTGTCCGAGTTCGACCGGCGGGGCTGGGGAGCCGGCGGGCACGACCTGGACTGGTGGTGCACGTCCTCGACGGACGCGCACGTCGGCGCCGAGCCGATGTACCTGTCGTACTCCCCGGAGCTGACCGCCCTGATCGGCGCTGCCGCGTACGAGCGACTGGCCGAGCTGTGCGCGACCAGGACGAGGCAGGGCATGATCGCCCCGCACCCCGCCGACGAACTTTAACGGATCTTGGTAGCAATCTTGCTACCATTCGTGGCATGGCCATGACGCTCCGACTTGACGACGAAGGCGAACGGCGACTCCGTCTCGTTGCGGAGGAGGAGGGGCGGTCGATGCACGCCGTCGTCGTCACCGCCATCGAGGACTATCTGGCCCGGCGGAACGCCAAGGAGTTCGGCGACCTCGCCGACGAGATCATCGAACGTCACGCCACGTTGCTCGCCCGGCTCGCGGAATGACGACGGAGGTTCGGTACCCGACCCTCGCCGACGTGGCCGGCATCGCCCGCAAGCTCGGCGTGAGGATCAGGGACGCCGGCCTCGTCGAGTCTGCCGTTGCCCGGCCACGGACCAGCGTCTTCGGCGAAGACGCCTACCCCGATCTGTGGACCAAGGCCGCAGCGGTGCTGCATTCACTGGTCAACAATCACCCGTTCGTTGACGGCAACAAGCGGATCGGCTGGATCGTGACCATCGCCTTCCTGATTCAGAACCGCGCCGTCACCGTCGCCCAACTGGACGAGACCGACCAGGACGCCGCGTACGACCTGGTCATCAGCGTGGCAGAGAGCCGGCTGACGGAAGTCGCCGAGATCGCCGCAGCGTTACGCAAGCTGTTCTGAGCTGGGCGCGCGTCAGCGCACTCCTCGCCCGATCCGTTTGCGACATCAGCTCCACAGGAACCGCGGCACAGCCCGAAGGGGGCCCGCGTCGAGCGCCGGCCCCCTTCGGGTACGCCGATCACGGCTCGAACTTGTAGCCCAGACCCCGGACGGTCACGATGAACCGCGGCGCGGACGGCTCCGGCTCGATCTTCGAGCGCAGCCGCTTGACGTGCACGTCGAGCGTCTTGGTGTCACCGACGTAGTCGGCACCCCAGACCCGGTCGATGAGCTGGCCCCGGGTGAGCACCCGGCCGGCGTTGCGGAGCAGCAGCTCCAGCAGTTCGAACTCCTTCAGCGGCAGCTGCACCGCACCGCCGTCGACGGTCACCACGTGCCGTTCGATGTCCATCCGCACCGGGCCGGCGGCCAGCGTCGGCGCACCCGCCTCCGCCACCTCCGGGCTCTGCCGGCGCAGCACCGCCCGGATCCGGGCGACCAGTTCCCGAGGCGAGTACGGCTTCGTCACGTAGTCGTCGGCACCGATCTCCAGCCCGACCACCTTGTCGATCTCGCTGTCCCGGGCGGTGACCATGATGATCGGCACGGCAGAGCGCTGCCGCAACTGCCGGCAGACCTCGGTGCCCGACATCTCGGGCAACATCAGGTCGAGCAGCACGATGTCGGCGCCGGTCCGGTCGAACTCGGTGAGAGCGTCGGTGCCGGTCGCGGCGACCGAAACCTCAAAGCCCTCCTTACGGAGCATGTACGACAAGGCGTCGGAGAACGACTCCTCGTCCTCGACCACGAGAACGCGGCTCAACGGGGATTTCCTTTCCATTTGCTGTCAGACCTGCCGTAGCCCAGTCGGACCGGACTCGATCCCAACCGGCGGCAGTGTCGCCAGGAGGTCATCCGGTGGACTGGCGGGCAGCCGGAGGGTGAACGTCGATCCACCACCAAGAGTGCTCGACACCTCGACCCGTCCGCCATGGTTGCTCGCAATGTGTTTCACGATCGCCAGGCCGAGCCCGGTGCCGCCGGTGGCACGCGAGCGGGCCTGGTCGGCCCGGTAGAACCGTTCGAAGATCCGGTCGACGTCGGTGGGGGCGATACCGATGCCCTGGTCGGCGACGGCGACCTCGACGTGCTCGTCGTCGCCCCGCAGGGTGACCCGGACCGTGGTGTCCTCGCCCGAGTAGTTGATGGCGTTCTCCACCAGGTTCGCCACCGCCGTGGCGAGTTGGGAGTCGCTGCCGTACGCGGTGAGACCACGCTCACCGTCCACGGCCACCGTGACCCCTCGGGCGGAGGCTGTGGTGCGGGTCCGGTCGACCACCTCGGCGATCACCCAGTCCAGCGCGACCGGCTCCGGTGGCGGCTGCGGCTCGGCGCCCTGCAACCGGGTCAGTTCCAGCAGTTCCTGCACCAGCCGGCCGAGCCGGGTCGACTCGTGCTGGATCCGCTCGGCGAACCGGCGGGCGGCCACCAGGTCCTCGGGGAGGTCGGAGGCCACAGCGTCGGCCGGCTCGGTCGCGTCCAGCAACGCCTCGGCGAGCAGTTGCAGGGCACCGATCGGGGTCTTCAGCTCGTGGCTCACGTTGGCCACGAAGTCGCGTCGCACCCGGGTCAGCCGGTGCGACTCGGTCACGTCGACCGCCTCGACCGCGATGAAGCCGTTGCCGAGGCCCATCGCCCGCAGGTGCACGCCGAGCGGGTTCTCGCCCGCGCTGTCGCGACCCCGGGGCAGGTCCAGCTCGATCTCGCGCCGCACGCCGGTGCGTCGCACCTGGCCGGCGAGGGTACGGATCAGCGGGTGCGCGGCGATCGAGCCGGGGGTGCTGCCGGTCCGCAACAGCCCCATCGCGCGGGCGGCCGGATTGATCAACACGGGGACGTCGTCGTTGTCCAGTACCACGACACCGGCCCGGAGCGAGTCGATCGTCCGGCGGCCGAGCCCGGCCTGCTGCTCGTCGGCTATCGCGGGCCTCCCCCTGTTCCAGCGGAAGCTGACGCTCCCCGTAGACGCGGAGCGGTCGTCCCGCCTCGGCAGGAACCGGGGCAGCAGCAGACCGGCGACCATCCCGGCCACCAATGCCACGACCACCACGACCGCCACTGCCCACTCCACCCGGCGATCGTAGGGTCATTGTTAACCTGGCTACCACACAGAACGGGACGAAACACCCTCACTTACACAAGTGTTCACCCCCACGTCTGGCGTCGTTCACCGTGGTTCATCCGGGGTCCGTCCGCGCGCCCTACCGTTGGCGTCGCACCTGCTCAAACCCCCTGCGCCGGCACCCGTCGGCGGCGACCGACCACAGGACGTGATGATGCGCGACGAGTTCCGGGCCGACCTCCAGATCGTCAGCCAACTGCTGGTGGACATGGCGGAGGGCGTCCGCGCCGCCATGCGCCAGGCCACCCGGGCCCTGCTCACCGCCGACCGGCAGGCCGCCGAGACGGTCATCGAGCGGGACGCCGAGATCGACGACCTCTACCGGCACGTCGAGGAGCGGGTCTGCGACCTGCTCGCCCGACAGGCACCGGTCGCCTCCGACCTCCGGGCGATGATCACCGCGCTGCACGTGGCCGCCGATCTGGAGCGGATGGGCGACCTGGCCGAGCACGTGGCGAAGACCGCGCTGCGCCGGCACCCCTCCCCGGCCGTCCCGGCCGAGCTGCGGACGGTCTTCACCGAGATGTCCGAGATCGCCGACCGGATGGCCGTGAAGATCGGTTCGGTGCTGGCGAAGCCCGACGCCGACCTCGCCGGTGAGTTGGACCGCGACGACGACGCCATGGACGAGCTGCACAAGAACCTGTTCGCGGTGCTGCTCGGCGACGACTGGCCGTACGGGGTGGAGACGGCCATCGACGCCACCCTGCTGGGCCGCTTCTACGAGCGCTTCGCCGACCACGCTGTCAACGCTGGCGAGCACGTGATCTACCTGATCACCGGGGAGAGCACGCCCAGCGGCAACTGACGCACCGGAAAGGGGCCCCTCGCCATCGCTCTGCGCGATGAACGAGGGGCCCCTTCTGGTAGCTCAGCGCCCCTGGTTGGCCACCGCCGCGGCCGCCGCCTTGGCAGCGGTCGGGTCGAGGTAGGTGCCGCCCAGGGTCAGCGGGCGCAGCTGCGGGTCGAGGTCGTAGCGCAGCGGGATGCCCGTCGGGATGTTCAGCTTCGCGATCGCCTCGTCGGAGATCTGGTCGAGGTGCTTGACGAGGGCGCGCAGCGAATTGCCGTGCGCGGCCACCAGCACCGTCCGGCCGGCCAGGATGTCCGGCACGATCGAGTCGTACCAGTAGGGCAGCATCCGCTCGACGACGTCCTTGAGGCACTCGGTGCGCGGCATCAGCTCCGTCGGCAGCAGCGCGTAGCGCGGGTCGCCGACCTGCGACCACTCGTCGTTGTCGTCGATCGGCGGCGGCGGCGTGTCGTACGACCGGCGCCAGAGCATGAACTGCTCCTCGCCGTACTCGTCGAGGGTCTGCTTCTTGTTCTTGCCCTGCAGGGCGCCGTAATGCCGCTCGTTGAGTCGCCACGACCGGCGCACCGCGATCCAGTGCCGGTCGGCGGCGTTGAGCGCCAGCTCGGCGGTGCGGATCGCACGACGCATCACGCTGGTGTGCACGACGTCGGGCAGGAGGCTGTGCTCGCGCAGCAGCTCGCCGCCGCGCCGCGCCTCGCCCTCGCCCTTCTCGGTCAGGTCGACGTCCACCCAACCGGTGAAGAGGTTCTTGGCGTTCCAGTCGCTCTCACCGTGTCGCAGCAGGACCAGCGTCCCGATGGTGGGCCCTTCGCTCGCAGTCATGCGGATCATCCTGCCTCAACCGCTGCGGGGACACGCGGGCAGCCGTCGTGACGACCACCACGTGAAAAACCAGGTGACCAGCGGATCGGCCCGCCACTAGGGTTGTAAGGCGCAACAGTCACATCGGTCATTACTTGCAAGCGGGGCGCCACATGCGGACGATGCGGAGCTGGTTCCGGGACACCACCGGCGGCCTACCGACCACCTTCTGGTACCTGTGGTCGGGCACCCTGATCAACCGGCTCGGCTCGTTCGTCCTGGTCTTCCTCGCGATCTACCTGACCCAGGAACGTGGCTTCTCGGCCTCCCAGGCCGGTCTGGTGATCGGCCTCTGGGGCGTCGGTGGGGCGTTCGGCACCACCGCCGGCGGCACTCTCGCGGACCGGTGGGGCCGCCGACCGACGTTGCTGACCGCACACGTGGGCGCGGCGGCCATGATGCTCGCGCTCGGGCTGGCCCGGGACCTCTGGGCGGTGGCGCTGGGCGCGCTGCTGCTCGGCATGTTCGCAGAGGCGGCCCGGCCCGCGTTCGGGGCCATGATGATCGACGTGGTCCCGGCAAAGGACCGACTGCGCGCCTTCTCGCTCAACTACTGGGCGATCAACCTGGGCTTCGCCTGCGCCGCCGTCCTCGCCGGTCTCGCCGCGCAGGCCAACTACCTGCTGCTGTTCGTGGTCGACGCGGCCACCATGCTGATCACCGCGCTGATCATCTTCAGCAAGGTGCCGGAGACCCGCCAGGTCGGCCCCGCCACCGCCACGAGGGCCGCCCCGCGCGGCGCACTGCGCACGATTCTCACCGACCGGGTCTACCTCGGCTTCGTGGCGCTCAACCTGTTCGCCGCGCTGGTGTTCCTCCAGCACATCTCGATGCTGCCGATCGCGATGGGCGACGACGGTCTGAGCCCGGCCACCTACGGCTCGGTGATCGCGCTCAACGGCATCCTCATCGTGGTCGGCCAGCTCTTCGTACCCCGACTGATCCGGGGTCGGAGCCGCTCGCACGTGCTCGCGCTGGCCTCGGTGGTGATGGGCGTGGGATTCGGGCTGACCGCGTTCGCCGGCACGGCCTGGTTCTACGGGCTGACAGTGCTGATCTGGACGGTCGGCGAGATGCTGAACTCGCCGTCCAACTCCACGCTGATCGCCGAACTCTCCCCGGCCGAGCTCCGCGGGCGCTACCAGGGCGTGTTCTCCCTCTCGTGGCAGATCGCCGGGGCCAGCGCGCCGATCCTCGGTGGCCTGGTCCGCGAGCATGCCGGCAATGACACGCTCTGGTACGGCTGCGCCGCGCTCGGCCTCCTGACCGCGGTCGCCCACCTGGTGTCGGGCCCGGCCCGGGAGCGGCGGGCAACCGCGCTGCGCCGTTCCGGCGAGGCACTGGCACCGGCCACCGCGACCCGGGCACCACAGCCCGCCGAGGCTTAACGGCTGGCGCCTCGGGGCCGGACTTCCTACTGTGCAGTGGAAACAGTTAACAGTCTGAACTGTCGGGAGGTCTGGTGCACGCCCTGCGGCGCTGGTGGGACGACACCGCAGGCGGGCTCCCCGCCACCTTCTGGTACCTCTGGGCCGGCCTGCTGATCAACCGGGCCGGCGCGTTCGCCATGCTGTTCCTGTCGCTCTACCTCACCGACGTACGCGGCGCGAGCGAAAGTCTGGCCGGCACCGTGGTCGGCGCGTACGGGGCCGGCGGGGCGGCCGGCGTCCTGTTCGGCGGGGTGCTCGCCGACCGCTGGGGACGCCGGGCAACCCTGCTCGCCGCGCACCTGGCCACTGTCGGTCTGATGGTGGCGCTCGCCTTCACCCGACCACTGCTGCTGATCGCGGCGCTCTCCGCGCTGATCGGCGTGGTCCACTCGATGCCCAGCCCGGCGTTCGTCGCCGCGATCGTCGACGTGGTGCCCGCCGAGCGCCGCTCGCGCGCGTTCAACCTCCAGTTCTGGGCGTTCAACCTGGGCATGGCGGTCGCCTCGCTGCTCGCCGGCATCCTGGCCGAGGCGAGCTTCACGGCGCTGTTCCTGGTCGACGCGGGTGCCACCCTCACCGCCGCCGCCGTGATCGCCTGGAAGGTGCCGGAAACCCTGCGACTGGCCCAGCCGGTGGCCGGCCTTCCGCCCGCCACCCGCGCGGCACCGAGGTCCGTCCGGGTCCGTCGACCGGGACTGCACACCGCGCTCACCGACCGCACCTTCCTGGTCTTCGTCGGGCTCACCTTCGTGCTGGCCGTACTCACCATGCAGACGTCGACGATCATGCCGCTGGCCATGCGCGCGGACAGCCTGGGGCCATCGGCGTACGGGCTGGTGGTGGCGCTCGGCGGCGCGCTGATCGTGGTCGGGCAACTGTTCGTGCCCCGACTGATCGACCGGCACCGCAAGGACGTCGTGCTGGCCGCCTCCACCGCGCTGCTCGCGCTCGGCTTCGGGGCGCTCGCCGTCGCCGACGAACTGGCCGTCTACCTGGGTGCCGCGGTGATCTGGACGGTCGGTTCGATGCTCGCCGCCCCGCCCAACGCGCAGATCAACGCCGACCTGGCACCACCACAGCTACGGGCGCGCTACCAGTCGGTCTTCTACCTGACCTTCCCGGCCGCGGCGTTCGTCGCGCCCACCCTCGGCGGGGTGAGCCTTCAGCACCTCGGCGACCGGCACTGGCTGATCGTGGGTGGGCTGGGCCTGCTGGCCGCGCTCGGGCACCTGCTCGCCGGACCACCCCGGGAACGGCATGTGGCCGCCCTGCGCCGGGTCACCGACCCGGAACCGAAGAACGCCGCAGACCGCGTACCGACCGGATAACGACGCAAAGCGCCCACCACGTCCCTGAGGTCGTGGTGGGCGCCTGCCGGCGGGGCCGGCGGCGGCGGGCAACACTCACCCCCGTAAGCATCGCCCGCTCACGCCGCCGGTCCAAACAGGTGGGAACCGTCCCCCAACGGTTATTCCACCCGTCCCCTCGCGCCTCGTCTGGTGCGCGGATCTGATCGATCCGCCGCTCCCCCGAACGTTTCCAAACGTGGCGCGGTGCAATAAAGCTAGTTCGCCCGGATTCTGGATTCAACCCAGAACGGCTGTCTCGCCGGTCACAACTGGCGAGTATCCGCTGCTCCGGCCTCGTCCGTTGGCAACAGCCGGTTACCCGCCGGCCATTCCCGCAAACACCTCAACCGTCTTCCCGATCGGGTGACTCGGTCCGGAAGAAGTTGCTCTGCCGACCGTCTCGCAACTGTTCCTGATAAATCAGGTTCAGCCGCCGCAGGTCAAAGGTGTGGAACCACTCATCCCAGGTGATCTCGCGGATCCGGCTGCTTTCCCGGTATCCGGGAATGTTGAAGGTCAACACCCCCGCCCGACCGTCCCGCTCGGTGCCGGCGATGGTCGCCGGCTTCGCCCCGCGGTCCCGCGCCCAGCGCTTGATCACCTCGTGGTTCGCCGTGACCAGACTCCGCCCCGGCCGCTCCGGCCGGTCCGTGGTCGACGAGATCACCTGCGAACTGCGGACCGACCGACCCGTACCCCGTCCGGTCCGAATCCCGCCGGCCGCCGTGCCGCCACCGGTCGACTGCGTGAACGTGCGCTTGGCCGCCGTGCTCTTGGCCGGCGCCGTCCGCTTGGCCGCCGTGCTCCTGGCCGCTGCCGTGCGCTTGGTCGCGCTCTTGTCCGGCGCCGCACGCTTCGCCGCCGTGCTCTTGGCCGGCGCCGCACGCTTCGCCGCCGTGCTCTTGGCCGGCGCCGCACGCTTCGCCGCCGTGCTCTTGGCCGGCGCCGCACGCTTCGCCGCCGGCCGCGCCGGTGCCTTCTTCGCCGGCGCCTTCCGCGCGGGCGCCGTACGCGCCGTCGCTGTCTTACGGGCCGCCGCGGTCTTGCGCGCTGCCGCGGTCTTGCGGGCCGCCGCGGTCTTACGGGCCGCCGCGGTCTTACGGGCCGCCGCGGTCTTACGGGCGGCGGTCGTCCTGCTCGCGGTCGCGGTCTTCCGTGCGGCCGTCGACGTCGCCGCCGTCGTCGTCTTCCTCGCGGTCGCCTTCTTCGCCGGTGCCCTCTTGGCGGCCGCCGTCGACTTCCGCGCGGCGCTCGCCTTCGTTGCGGCGGCCCGCTTCGCGGGCGCGCTCTTGTTCGCCGGCGCGGCCTTCGCCCGGCTCGATGCGGGCCTGGCCGCCGACTTCTTGGTGGCCGCGGCGCGACCTGCCGACGCCCGGGTGCCGGTGGCCCGGCCCGACGGGCCGGTGCTGCTCCGACCCGCGCCGGCGCGCATCGAGCGCACCAGCTGTTTCACCAGGTCGGGCTTGCGCAGTGCGGAGATCCCGGAGACCCCGCGTTTGCGCAGCTGCCCGCGGATGTCGTCCACCCGCATCCGGGAGATCTCCGACTCGGAGACTCCTGGCGTACCCGGCGTCTGGTTGCCGGCCTGTCGCTTGGTCCTGGTCGCAGTCGCGCCGCGACCTGAGCTGTTCCGCTGAGCCATGGGACGCTCCGCTCCTTGGCACTCCGTCATCGGCGCGCGGGGGTCCCTTGCCGCACCGCGCGGTGCGGCATACCCGTCAGGAGCACTCCGAACCACCGACAGTCCGCCATGCTGGATCCGGCGTGAAGAGGCATCGGCCGTCAGGCGGGTTGAGCCCCGCCCGTGATCCACTCGGTTTTCTTGAAGTCGCGCCATCGGCGTCGCTCGGATACCGCGTTATCAGGAAAACCGAGTGGATCACGCTCCAGGGACGACCAGTGTTCGGTATCCGCACACCGCGACGGCCGCATCCGCGACACCAACGACGCGGGCATCGCGTCAGGTTGGGTCGGGGCCGGCGCCGGAGGGCTCGAAGAGGTGGGCGAAGGCGGCAAGGTTGGCCGTCGACTCGCCCCGCTTGACCCGCCACTCGTACTCGCGCCGGATCGAACTGCCGAAGCCGATCTCCAGCATCGTGTCGAACGACTCGTCGGCGTACGTGAGGACAGCGCCGAGCAGCCGATCCAACTCGTCGGCGTCCACGCCGGCCGGGTTGACCCGACCGGTCAGGTACACGTCGCCGACCGCGTCGGTGGAGAAGGAGACGCCGTACATCCGGGCGTTGCGCTGCAACAGCCACGCCCACAACTCCTCGCGGCGCTCGTCCGGCTGACGCATCACGAACGCCTCGATCCGCAGCGCGTGCTCGCCGACGATCAGGTTGCAGACCGTCTTGAGCTTGTGGGTGCCCGGCAGCGTCACCGCGTACGAGGTGGGGCCGGTCGACTCCCAGGCCAGGTCACGCTCGGCACAGACCGACTCGATCAGGGTCGCAAGATCGCTCTTCGGGCTCACCGGACCCACTCTACGACCGACCCGGCCCGCGCACCGGGTGGCGACCGACGCCCCGGGTCACCAGGAGCAGGAGAGCGCCGGGTCGCATGCCAGGTCGGCAGCGAGCCGGGCGCGGTGCGCGGCGATCGCCTCGCCGTAGACCCCGAGCAGACCCGCGACCGTACGGTCCCAGGAGAAATGCCGGGCGTGCTGCTCGGCGCCTCGGGCCAGCACCGACCGGAGTGCCCGGTTCGGCAGCAGGCTGCCCAGCGCACGCGCCCAGTCGACGGGGTCGTGCCCGTCGATCAGCACCCCGCTGACCTGATCCCGTACGGCGGTGACAAGCCCGCCGACGGCGGCGGCCAGCACCGGCGTACCGCAGGCCTGCGCCTCCAGGGCGACCAGCCCGAACGATTCGTTGTGCGACGGGACCGCGACCAGATCCGCCGCCCGGTACAGGGCGGGAAGGTCGTCCCCGGTGAGCGGTGGCAGGAACCGCACCCCGTCGGTGACCCCCAGCTTGGCCGTCAACTCGATCAGGGCGGTCGGCCGGTCCAGCCCACTGCCGCTGGGCCCACCACAGATCACCGCTGTCACCTGGTCGGCCACTGCCGGGTCGCGCTCCCGCAGCGCGGCGACGGCGCGGATCAACACGTCGGGGGCCTTGAGCGGCTGGATCCGACCGACGAAGGCAACCACGTACCCGTCGACGGGGAGCCCCAGCCGGCGACGGGCCTGGCGGGCGGCCGCGGACCGGTCGCCCGACGCGGGCCGGAACCTGCGCAGGTCGACGCCCGGTTGCACGACGGCGACCCGGGTCGGGTCGGCGTCGTAGCGGTCGAGCAGGTCGCTGGCCTCGACCCGGGTGTTGGCGACCAGCCGGTCGGCCTCGGCGACCACCTGCTCCTCGCCGATGACCCGGGCCTTGGGCTCTGGCCGGTCACCGGCCGCGAGCTGGGCGTTCTTGACCTTGGCGAGGGTGTGCGCGGTGTGCACCAGCGGCACACCCCAGCGCTCCTTGGCCAGCCAGCCGACCTGGCCGGAGAGCCAGTAGTGCGAGTGGATCAGGTCGTAGTGGCCGGGCGGGCGGGATGCCTCCGCCCGCAGCACCCCGGCGGTGAAGGCGCAGAGTTGCCCGGGCAACTCCTCCTTGGTGAGCCCTTCCAGGGGGCCGGAGGTGATGTGCCGGACCTGCACCCCGGGCGCCATCTCGACCACCGGGGGAAGGTCACCGGAGGTGGCCCGGGTGAAGATCTCCACCTCCACGTTGGCCTCGGCGAGACGCCGGGCGACTTCGAGGATGTAGACGTTCATGCCGCCGGCGTCACCCGTACCGGGTTGGTGCAGGGGCGAGGTGTGTACCGACAGGGTGGCGATGCGGCGAGGCCGGGGCCACGGCTGGGCACCTCGCTGACGTCCGACACCGGTGTGCATTTCCGCCACATCCGCTCCTTCGTCACGGTTGATGCCGTCTCGCACGACCGGCGCTTCTCGGTCAACCTGTACGCCCGGTGCCATCTTCCCCATCGGCCTACTGAAATTCCCGGGCGCGGCCCCCCGGGGTGACGGACCTCATCACCCGGATGCCCGCCGATGCCTGCCGCACGCCCGGTCGGGGCCGGTGGCAGGCCCACTGTGACAATGTCGGGATGACCTCAGTCGCCATCGTCACGGGAGCGTCCAGCGGGATCGGCGCGGCCACCGCCCGCCGGCTCGCCGCCGAGGGATTCCACGTGCTCGCCGCCGCCCGCCGCGCCGAACGGCTCACCGACCTGGTCGCCGAGATCACCGCCGCTGGCGGGCAGGCCACCGCGGTGACCTGCGACGTCACCTCGGACGAGTCGGTGGCCCGACTGGCCGAGGCCGCCGCCCAGGCACCCGGGCCGGTCACCCTCCTGGTCAACAACGCTGGTGGGGCGCGCGGGCTGGACCCGGTGGAGTCCGGCTCGGTCGCCGACTGGCAGTGGATGTACGACGTGAACGTGCTCGGCACCCTGCGGGTCACCCAGGCGCTGCTGCCGGCGCTGGAAGCCTCCGGTTCCGGCACCATCGTGGTGGTCTCGTCCACCGCCGGCCTGACCGTGTACGAGGGCGGGGGCGGCTACACCGCCGCGAAGCACGCGCAGACCGCTATCGCCGGCACGCTCCGCCTGGAGCTGTGTGGCCGGCCGCTGCGGGTCATCGAGATCGACCCGGGCATGGTGAAGACCGACGAGTTCGGGCTGGTCCGCTTCGAGGGCGACGCGGAACGGGCAGCGGCCGTCTACGCCGGGGTGCCGGGGCCACTGGTCGCCGAGGACGTCGCCGACTGCATCGCCTGGTGCGCCACCCGCCCCGAGCACGTCAACGTCGACCGGCTGGTGGTCCGGCCACGGGCGCAGGCCGCGCAGCACAAGGTCCACCGAGTGGGCCAGTGAAGCGCGAGGAGTGAGCCGGGTTTGCGAGCCCCGCAGCCGCGAACAAAGACCCGCACAGTGAAGCGCGAGGAGTGAGCCGGGTTTGCGAGCCCCGCAGCCGCGAACAAAGACCCGCACAGTGAAGCGCGAGGAGTGAGCCGGGCTTGCGAGCCCGCAGCGGCGAACGGAGATTGGCCCTGAGGTCGACATGAGCCCTACAGCGCGGCGACGACCGTTCGGGGTGGTCACGCGCGGCACGACGAACCCGAACCGACTCCGCCGGGTGGACAACTGGATCGTCGCCACCTGCGCGGACCGGCTGCTGGCGGCGGACGACCCGCTGGTGGTCGACCTCGGTTACGGCGCCACCCCGGTGACGGCCGTGGAGCTGCGCGCTCGGCTGGCGGCCGGGGTGCGCCCGGACGTCCGGCTGGTCGGGTTGGAGATCGACGCGGCCCGGGTGGCAGCCGCGGCAACGGCCGCCGATCCACCCGGGCTGACGTTCGCCCGGGGCGGTTTCGAGCTGGCCGGGCTCCGGCCGGTGCTGGTCCGCGCGTTCAACGTGCTGCGACAGTACGACGAGAGCGAGGTGGCCGAAGCCTGGCGGACGATGACCGCCGCGCTCGCCCCCGGTGGAGTGCTCGTCGAGGGCACGTGTGACGAGTTGGGGCGGCTCGCCAGCTGGCTGCTGATCGACGCCGAAGGCCCACGGACGCTGACCCTGGCCGCGAAGCTCACCACGCTGGGCAGCCCCGCCGAGCTGGCCGAGCGGCTGCCCAAGGCGTTGATCCACCGCAATGTGCCCGGTGAGCCGGTGCACGCGCTGATCCGCGCCCTGGACGACGCCTGGCAGGCCGCCGCCCCGTACGCCACCTTCGGCCCCCGCCAACGCTGGCTGCGAGCGGTGACCCAGCTGCGCGAAGAGGGCTGGCCGATCCTCGACACCCGCACCCGCTGGCGCCACGGAGAGCTGACCCTCCCCTGGCCTCTGCCCTGACCCCCACCCCACACGCTCCACCCGACACGCGCCGATCTTGCGCTTTCGGTTGGTGATTCGCCCTTTTTCATCCTTTATGCCCGCGCAGGAACTGCAAGATCGCGGGATGGGGACGGGGTGGGACCAGGGGGGACGGGGTGGGACGGGGGCCCGGGTGGGGTGGGTCAGAGGGTGCAGTTGACGAGGACGGGTTCGGGATGCAGGGTCACGCCGAAGCGGGCGTGCACCTGGTCGCGGATGGTGGCCGCGAGGGCGAGCAGGTCGCTGGTGTGGGCGGTGCCGCTGCGATTGGTCAGCGCCAGGGTGTGCTTGCTGGAGATGGCCACCCCACCCTCGCCCGGGTGGCCCTTGGCGAAGCCGGCCTTGTCGATCAGCCAGGCGGCGCTCACCTTCACCAGGCCGTCCGCGCCGGGCCAGGCGGGCGGGTCGCCCAGGTCGGTGGCGCGTTCCACCAGGTGGTCGTACGTCGCCCGGTCGAGCACCGGGTTGGTGAAGAAGGAGCCGACCGAGCGGGTGTCCGGGTCGTTGGCGTCGAGCACCATCCCCTTGCCCGCGCGCAGCCGCAGCACCGCCGCCCGGGCGTCCGCCGGCGGCACCTGGTCGCCCACCTCGACGCCGAGCGCTCTGGCCAGTTCCGCGTAGCGCACCGGCCCGGACAGTGGGGACCTGGTGAGTCGGAAGTCGACCGAGAGCACCACCCACCGGTCCACGTACTTGAAGATGCTGCCCCGGTAGGCGAAGCCGCAGTCGGCGGCGGGGATGACCTGGCGGGTGCCCTGGATCCGGTCGTACACCTCGACGCCGGTGATCGTCTCGGCGACCTCCTGGCCGTACGCGCCGACGTTCTGGATCGGGGTGGCGCCGGTCGAGCCGGGGATGCCGGAGAGGCACTCCAGCCCGGACCAGCCGTTGGCGACAGTGGTGGCCACCAGGTCGTCCCACGGCTCGCCGGCGTCGACCCGTACGGTGACCGAGGTGGCGTCCTCGGCGATGACCCGCACGCCACGGGAGCGCACCAGGACGACGGTGCCGGGGAAGCCGGCGTCGCCGATCACCACGTTGCTGCCCCCGGCGAGGATCAGGACCGGCTCTGCCGCGGTCCGCACCGCGCGGACGATCTCGTCGGCGCTGTCGGCGGCCACGATCCGCGCGGCCGGTCCACCCGTTCGCAGGGTGGTGTAGCCGGCGAGTGGACCGGGGATGGCACGATCGGCGTCGGTTGTCGGCTGGGCGGAGGCGTCTGGCACGCCCTTCACCTTAGGCTGACAATTAGCCGTGGCACCCACTGGTCGCCCGGCACCCCCGGGAGGATGGCGATGAGCAGACTGCAGGGCAGCAAGGATTTCTGGATCGGGGCGCTCCGGACGGAGGGTCCGGCTTTCGCCGCAGCGGTGGCCGAGGCGCCGCCGGAGACACCGGTGCTGTCCTGTCCGGGCTGGACGGTGAACGACCTGACCCTGCACATGGCCGGCATCTACCAGTGGGTTTCGTCTTTCGCCGGCACCGGCCAGACCAGCCAGCCGCCTCGGCGGGAGAAGCTCGAGGCCGACCCGGGCGTGGACGCGCTCCAGTTGTGGCAGCAGGGTTACGACCGGGTGATGACAGTCTTCGACGGGCTGGACCCGGAGGCACCGGCGTGGAACTGGGCGCCCCAGCCGAAGAAGGCCGGTTTCTGGCCGCGTCGGATGGCGCACGAGACGGCTGTGCACCGCTGGGACGCGCAGCTCGCCATCGCGGCCGGTGACCCGGTGGAGGCGAAGCTCGCCGCCGACGGGGTGAGCGAGGTGCTGGACACCTGGCTCCCGGCGGGCCGGCGGCAGGTGCCGGGTGACTGGCACGGGGTGGTGCAGCTCTGCGCGACGGACGCGGCCCAGGAGTGGTATCTGCGGCTGCGCGGCGAGGGGGTGGCGCTGCTCGACACCGCGACCATCTTCGACCACGACGATCACCACGCGCGTGCCCAGGTCAGCGGCACCGCGAGCGACCTGCTGCTGGCGTTGTGGGGGCGGGTGAGTTTCGAGACGCTTGATGTCGTCGGCGACCGCACCCTGTTGGACGGTCTGCGCACCGGCTGACCGACCCGTCACGAACGAGGGCGTCACCCCATCCGGGGTGGCGCCCTCGTCGGCGTGCGGGGCCGACCTCGCGATCTCGTGAGAGCGCTCTCTTGACAGCGGGTCAGCCACCTACCACAGTGTCGTGAGAGCGCTCTCTGAATCATCTGCCACCACTCGCCCGCCTTGAGAGAGGTCGAAACCCATGGCTGTCTTCCCGCGCCGCCGCCTCGCCGCGGTGGCCCTCGCCGCCACCACCGCCCTGCTCGTCACCGCTGGCTGCGGCGGCGGCGACGAGCAGGGCGACGGGCCGATCACCTTGACCGTCGACGTCTTCGGCCAGTTCGGCTACGAGCAGCTCTACCAGGAGTACATGGCCGCGAACCCGGACGTGAAGATCGTCGAGCGGGGCACCGGCACCAACCTCGACGAGTACTCGCCGAAGCTGACCCAGTGGCTCGCCGCCGGCCGGGGCGCCGGCGACGTGGTGGCCATCGAGGAAGGTCTGCTGGTCGAGTACAAGGCCAACCCCGGCAACTTCGTCAACCTGCTGGACCACGGCGCCGCCGACCTCAAGGGCAACTTCCTCGAGTGGAAGTGGAACGCCGGCCTGACCGCCGACGGCAAGCAGCTCATCGGCCTCGGCACCGACGTCGGCGGCATCGCCATGTGCTACCGCAAGGACCTCTTCGAGAAGGCCGGGCTGCCCACCGAGCGGGACGCGGTCTCCAAGCTCTGGCCCACCTGGCCGGACTACATCGCCACCGGCGAGAAGTTCGTCGCGGCCAAGACCGGGGCGTCCTTCCTCGACGCGGCCACCAACACCTTCAACACCATCCTCTTGCAGACCGCTGGAAACACGACCGGCTACAGCTACTACGACACCAGCGACAAGCTGGTCGTCGACAGCAACCCGTCGGTACGGCAGGCCTGGGACACCACGATGGACATCATCGACTCGGGCCTCTCCGGAAAGTACGGATCGTGGTCCGAGGAGTGGGTCTCCGCCTTCAAACAGTCGAAGTTCGCCACGATCGCCTGCCCCGCCTGGATGACCGGCGTCATCGAGGCCAACGCCGGCACCGGCGCCCAGGGCAAGTGGGACATCGCCCAGGTGCCCGGCAACGGTGGCAACTGGGGTGGGTCGCACCTCGCCGTGCCGAAGCAGAGCAAGCACCAGGCCGAGGCGATCGAGCTGGCCAAGTTCCTCACCAGCGCCAAGGGTCAGATCGGCGCGTTCAAGGCCAAGGGTCCGCTGCCGTCCTCGCCGCAGGCGCTCGACGACCCGGCGATCACCGGCGCGAAGAACGCGTACTTCTCCGACGCACCCGTCGGCACGATCTTCGGCAGCGGCGCGAAGAGCCTGAAGCCGGTCTACATGGGCCCGAAGAACCAGGCCGTCCGGACCGAGGTGGAGAACGCCGTACGGACCGTCGAGTTGGGCCAGCGCAGCCCGGCGCAGGGCTGGACCGACGCGGTGACCAATGCAAAGAAGGCCGCCGCCGTGCTCGGCCTGCTCACGTTCATGACCACCTGGAACGACTTCCTGTGGCCGTACGCTGTGCTGAACGATCCGGCGAATCCGACAGTGCAACTGTCCCTACGAGCCCTGTCGGACGGG